>NZ_JBDLZX010000016.1:0-138 GCF_040045115.1 Flavobacterium adhaerens
CAATGTAACGTCAGTTGACGACGCTCCAGTAGCAGCAAACGACACGCCATCCGACGTAGCCGAAGACAGCGGATTAAGCAATATCGCAGTATTAGGGAATGACAGTTTTGGCGGTGACGGACCAAGCACGGGCAGCAT
>NZ_JBDLZX010000016.1:238-78375 GCF_040045115.1 Flavobacterium adhaerens
ATTGACTTTACACCAGCGTTGAACTACAACGGTCCGGTAAGCATTAGCTATACGATAACCGATGCCGATGGCGATACCTCGACAGCGGCAGTTGCCTTCAATGTAACATCAGTTGACGACGCACCAGTAGCAGGAGCCGACAGCCCATCCAACGTAACGGAAGACAGCGGATTAAGCAATATCGCAGTATTAGGGAATGACAGTTTTGGCGGTGACGGACCAAGCACGGGCAGCATCACCGTAACTCCGATTTCAGCATTAGTAGGAACAGCGGTAGTGAACAACAATGGCACTCCGAACGATCCAACCGATGATACGATTGACTTTACACCAGCGTTGAACTACAACGGTCCGGTAAGCATTAGCTATACGATAACCGATGCCGATGGCGATACAGCAACAGCGACAGTTACGTTCAATGTAACGTCAGTTGACGATGCACCATTAGCACAGAACAATGCGTACAGCGGATTGGAAGATGCGGTTTCTATCACAGGAAACGTAATCACTGATACTGATGCAGCAGCAGGACTGGACAGTGATTTGGATTCAGCAGCGTTAACAGTTCAGTATTATACCATCGCAGGAATTGCAGGCACGCAGGCAGTAGGATCGGCAGTAACGATTCCAAGTGTTGGAGACATCACTATACTGGCAGACGGAAGTTTAACTTTTGTACCTGTAAGCAATTACACAGGAACAGTTCCAACAGTTACTTATACACTAACAGACGGCGCTCTGACCGATACAGCCGACATTGTTGTCAGCGTAACAGCAGTTAATGATGCGCCGGTTGCACAGAACAATGCGTACAGCGGATTGGAAGATGCGGTTTCTATCACAGGAAACGTAATCACCGATACTGATGCAACAGCAGGACTGGACAGTGATTTGGATTCAGCAGTATTAACAGTTCAGTATTATACCATCGCAGGAATTGCAGGCACGCAGGCAGTAGGATCGGCAGTAACGATTCCAAGTGTTGGAGACATCACTATACTGGCAGACGGAAGTTTAACTTTTGTACCTGTAAGCAATTACACAGGAACAGTTCCAACAGTTACTTATACACTAACAGACGGCGCTCTGACCGATACAGCCGACATTGTTGTCAGCGTAACAGCAGTTAATGATGCGCCGGTTGCACAGAACAATGCGTACAGCGGATTGGAAGATGCGGTTTCTATCACAGGAAACGTAATCACCGATACTGATGCAACAGCAGGACTGGACAGTGATTTGGATTCAGCAGTATTAACAGTTCAGAGTTATACCATCGCAGGCATCGCAGGGACTCAGACAGTAGGATCTGCAGTAACGATTCCAAGTGTTGGAGACATCACGATACTGACAGACGGAAGTTTAACTTTTGTACCTGTAAGCAATTATAACGGAACAGTTCCAACAGTTACTTATACACTAACCGACGGCGCTTTGACCGATACAGCTGATGTTGTTATCAGCGTAACGGCATCATCAGGATTTAGTATTCAAGCAAATAAAGACGATGCAGGAATTGTAGACGGAAGCAAAGCGTCAACAGGGATCTTCAATGTACTGACAAATGATACATTTAACGGATTACCTGTTAATGCATCAGATATGATATTAACAGCAGATCCAAATGCTAATTTTATATTTAATTCGGATGGAACGATAGATACTTTAGCCAATATTCCTGGAGGTACATATATCTTAAATTACAACATTTGTGAAAAAGCAAATCCTAGTAATTGCAGTAGCTCTACAGTTACAGTATTTGTATCTAGACCAAACATTGCGTTGGTGAAAACAGCTCATTTTAATGATGAGAATGGGGATGGTTATGCACAAGCAGGAGAAACTATTACTTATAGTTTTGAAGTGGCAAATACAGGAAATGTTCCTTTAACTAATGTAACTATAACAGATCCGTTACCGGGAGTTTTGATGTCGGGAATTCCATTATCATTGGCAGTAGGTGAAAGTAATACAACTCATTTCAAAGGGGAATATTCTATAAAACAAGTGGATATCAATTCAGGATCTGTTTCAAATCAAGCCATAGTTTATGGTACGAGTCCAGACGGAATAAGAATAGAAGATAAATCAGATGATTTAAATTTGGGCGATGATAATCCTACGGTACTTTTGGTTTCAGGATGTGCAATAGAAGTATTCAATGCGCTTACAATTGATGGAAGCGGTCAATATGATAAATTTTATATCAGAGGATTGGAATGTTATCCTGATAATTCGATAAAGATTTTCAACCGTTGGGGTGTATTAGTATTTGAACGTGAGCATTATGATAATATAAATAATGCATTCAAAGGGATTTCTGAAGGACGAGTGACAGTTGAAAAGTCACAAGAATTGCCAGTAGGAACATATTTTTATATACTGAAATACACGGACAGTAATTCTAATACTTTAGAAAAATCAGGTTACTTGTATTTGAACAGAAAATAATAAGATAAGTTCCAAATTATAAATAAAAAACTTCACATGAAAACAAAAATAATAGGGTTGGTAATAATGCTTTTCACCATTGTGAGTTCAGCACAGCAAGATCCTCAATATACCCAAAATATGTACAACACAATTGTTGTTAATCCTGCCTATGCGGGCTCTAGACAAGCTATGAGCATATTCGCTTTGCACCGTAATCAGTGGGTTGGAGTAGAAGGAGCTCCTGTTACGAATTCATTGTCTATTAATACTCCTATAAGCGAGAGTAGAGTAGGCTTGGGTTTATCTGTTATAAATGACCAGATAGGCCCCTCTGTTGAAAACAACATAGCAGTTGATTTTTCCTATACTATACCCGCTTCACAGAGATATAAAATGTCTTTTGGATTAAAAGCTAGTGCCAATTTGTTAAATGTTGATTTTGGAAAGCTAAAGTACCAGCCTGGTGATCCCAATCTGTACGAAGATAATATTGATAATAAATTTTCACCTAATGTTGGAGTCGGATTCTATTTGCATTCTGACAATAGCTACATAGGGATATCAGCACCCAATTTAATTGAAACAGAACATTTTGATAAATCAGCAGCTTCGGGTTCTGCAAGTCATATTGCCACCGAGAAGATCAATTATTATTTGATTGCAGGTTATGTATTTGATTTGAGTACTAGTGTAAAATTAAAACCATCATTGCAAACTAAATACGTTCAAGGAGCCCCGCTTCAAGTGGATGTAAGTGCCAATTTTATGATGAATGAAAAATTCGTGGCAGGATTAGCTTACAGGTGGAGTGCCGCTATGAGTGCTATGGTAGGTTTCCAAGCCAGCGATACATGGTTTATAGGGTACAGTTATGACTTTGATACTACAGAATTTGCACGATACAATTCAGGTTCACATGAGATCTTTTTGCGATATGAATTATTTAATAAATACGACAAAATTATTTCTCCAAGATTCTTCTAAAAATTACGCTTATGAAAATTAGAAATATAGTTTACAGTCTGTTTTTGAGTGCTTTCTTTTTACAAGGATTTTCACAAAAAACAGTTGTCAGCAGAGCTGAAAAGGACTACGATCGTTTTGCCTATGTAGATGCCATAGATAATTATGAGAAAGTAGCCGAAAAAGGATATCAGGATGAGAAAATGTTCCAAAAGCTTGGAAATGCCTATTATTTTAAAGCGGAATTACCACAGGCTCTTAAATGGTATGACCAACTGTTTGCGGTATATCCCAATCAGGAACCAGAGTATTTTTACCGCTATTCACAAGCATTGAAATCAACTGGGGATTATGTCAAAGCCGATCAAATATTAGAACAATTCAACCAAAAAACGGGTAACGATAAACGCGGAATACTTTTTAAAGAGAATAGAAATTACCTAGAAGAAATCAAAGCCAATTCAAGCAGATTCCAAGTTGTGGATGCAGGTGTGAATTCAAAATTTTCAGATTATGGGAGTTCATTTTTTGGGACAAAGTTGGTATTTGCTTCGGCTAGAGATACTGGAGGGGTTTCTAAGAAAGTATTCAAATGGACTAATAAATCTTTTACTAATCTGTATTGGTCAGAGATGAAACCCGATGGGGAAATGGGAACGCCGGAACGTTTTGAACGTAAGATCAATTCTAAGTTTAATGAATCGACCCCTGTGTTTACAAAAGATGGGCAGACGATGTATTTTACCCGAAACAATTTTCTAGAAGGTAAAAGAGGAAAAGATGCCAATAAAAACACTTTGCTTAAACTTTACAAAGCCACAATTGATAAAGAAGGAGAATGGAGAAATGTGACTGAATTGCCGTTTAACAGCAATAATTATAGTGTAGCGCATCCAGCTTTGAGTGTTGATGAAAAAACTTTATATTTCGCTTCTGATATGACAGGAACATTAGGACAATCAGATTTATTTAAAGTTAAAATAAATGAAGATGGGACTTATGGTGTTCCAGAGAATCTTGGACCCGAAATCAATACAGAAGGCAGAGAAACCTTTCCTTTTGTTTCTAATGATAACGAATTGTATTTTGCAAGTGACGGGAGACCTGGCTTAGGAGGATTAGATGTTTTTGTAGCCAAAATTGAAGTTGACCAAAGCTTTTATGGTATACAAAACGTAGGAGAGCCAATAAATAGTAAACAAGACGATTTTGCATTTTTAATCGACAGCAAAAATAGAAATGGATTTTTCACTTCGAATAGGGAAGGCGGAAAAGGATATGATGATATTTACCGATTTGTAGAGAATAAAAAATTGATTTGCGAGCAAACCCTCATGGGACTTGTAACTGATTTGGATTCGGGTCAAATACTTCCAAATGCCAAGATAAGTTTGTTTGATAAGAACTTCAAACCTCTTCAAGTGATGCAGACAGATGCACAAGGGCATTACAGTTTTCCAGTGGATTGTGGTAAAACCTATTATGTAAGAGGAGAGAAAGAAGAATATCAAACCAAAGAAGCATCTGTTACAACTAAAATATCCAGTGGCAGTAAAGATTTTCCTTTGGTTCTAGAGAGACGCATAAAGCCAATAGCTGTTGGAACTGATTTGGCTAAAACATTGGATATTCCTCTCATCTATTTTGATTTAGACAAGTCTTTTATTCGCAAAGATGCAGCTTATGAGCTGGCTAAAGTGCTGGAGGTGATGCGTCAGTATCCAGAGATGAAAATCGAGGTGCGTTCGCATACCGATAGCCGTCAGACAGCAAAATACAACAAAATATTATCGGATAAGAGAGCCAAGTCCACAGTAGATTGGCTGGTAAAGAATGGAATCAATTCGGTTCGGTTAATAGGGAATGGCTTCGGAGAATCTCAGTTGGTAAATCATTGCGCTGAAGGAGTAAAATGTTCCGAAGAAGAGCATCAAGCTAATAGGCGAAGCGAATTTATTATTGTCTCGATGAGATAATAGTTTTTACTTCCTAGTACAAAATAAAAAAAACTGTAAGTGAATCTTGCAGTTTTTTTTAATAGCAATGTGGTCAAAAATGGTTAGTTATTTTTTATTTTAAAATGCTTTAGCCGAATTGAAGAGAGCATTGGCTCTACTGTGTAAATTCCACCCAAATTATTTTAGTATTCCACATTGCTCAATTATGCAAATGATCTAAAAGGTTTGGGTATTGTGCCGTTAGGACAAGTTCAAGTTATTTATGCAATAGAAAAGAAATTAATGTTGACTTTTCTAAAAAAAAGCCTACATTTGTTTTATGTTATTTTACTAATTTTGTTAGTGTACCTATAGGTAACCCTGTTCTTAAAAAGTCTGTGTACTCCCATATTTACTGGGATTAATATAAAGGTTTTAGAGCCTCTTTCTCCGCAAAATAACTTACAAAAGTTATCAAAACCTCAAAAATCCTATGATTTTTGGGGTTTTTTATTTTACGGAACTTTCAAATTATACATTCTTTATCAAATTTCAAGGAGCAAAATCGAGACCCTGAAAAAATCAAAATATTGGGTCTCGCAAAATGACAAGCTGACGAAATCAAACACCTGATTTTGCTGGGGGTTGCACACCAGTTGTAAGCACTATCATTTTTTGAACATCTTGCAAATAGACAAACCTTATTATAACTTATTTGTATAATTTAAAGGTTACCGAAATGAAAGTAAAAACCACCTTGCATTTTTATGCAAAATCAACAAAGAGCAATTCAATAGGATTATTTCCAATTTATGTTAGACTGACAGTAGATGGAAAAAGATTAGAGTACAGCACTAAAAAATTCATCGATCAGTTAAAATGGTCGAACGAACTAAGCAGGATGAAGGGAAATTCAGAAGAAGCACGTTCAATAAATAGTATACTTGATCATATTAAAAACAAAGTCAATGAAATTCAGTTTGAGCTATTAAAAGATGGGGTTTTATTTACAATAGATGAATTTAAAAACAGATTACTTGGCACAAAAGAAAGAACCCGAACGCTTATTCCAATCTTCCAGGACCACAACAACAAAATAAAAGCACTTGTAGGCAAAGAATATGCTCCAGGCACTTTAGAACGATATGAAACATCATTAAAGCACACCAAAGACTTTTTGTTATGGAAATACAATGTATCGGATATCGATATCGTGAAAATTGACCATGCCTTTATCTCCGATTATGAATTCTATTTAAGAACCGTCCGAAATTGCGCCAACAACACAGCCGTTAAATACATTAAGAACTTCAATAAGATCATTAAAATCTGTTTGGCCAATCACTGGTTGGAGCGAAATCCTTTTGCCAATTACAAATCAAAAGTAAAGGAAGTAGAAAGAGTATATCTTACGGAAAATGAAATCCAGGAAATAATCAATAAAGATTTTGGAACCGATAGACTTTCATTAGTACGCGATATCTTCCTTTTTAGCTGTTTTACAGGACTTGCTTACATAGATGTAAAGAATCTTACTAAATCACACATCAGCTACGGAATAGACGGTGAAAAGTGGATATTTACACACAGACAAAAAACAGAATCAGCCTCTAAAATACCAATCCTTCCGGTTACCCAAATGCTTATTGATAAATACGAAGACCATCCTCAAAGCAATAATCAAGATAAACTACTACCTATTTTTAGCAATCAAAAAATGAACGCCTATTTAAAAGAGATTGCAACAGTTTGTAAAATCAACAAAGAACTTACTTTTCACATCGCCAGACATACTTTTGCCACCACAATTACTTTAACAAACGGTGTGCCTATTGAATCTGTCAGCAAAATGCTTGGTCATAAAAATTTACGCACCACTCAGCATTACGCAAAAGTCCTGGATAAAAAAGTTGGAGAGGATATGAAAATTCTAAAAGACAAATTTTCAAATATCGAAATTGGCAACAATTTAAAAACAGCTAAATAATAAATGTAAAAATCTTAATAATATTTGTAAGATATTTACAAATTAAATTATATCTTGCGCAACAATTTAACATCAATTAGCTGGAATTGATATTAAATGACTAAAAATTCCAAAAACAAATTTACATTCTATAAAACCAAGTATTAGTTTAAAACTATAGAATTTTTAGTGCCTATTATGAAAATTTCCTATTTGCTTGAATGTTATGATGTAGTCTTTCGTCAAACAATTTCTCCAATTGCTGAATCAAATAAAACTATTATTGAAGAACTGAGTCATAATGAAAAAAACTCATTTCGTATTTATGAAATAGAATTTGGGAAAAACAAAAACAATGGCGGTCTGAAAATTTGCCAAAAGATCTACTCCTTACACCCAAAAGTTCAAGATTTAGAATTGAAATCAATTCTTCATTTTAGTGAATTTGTGGAATATATTCCGGCATTAAAAACAATAATCAAATTTACCGGCGAACATATTTTCATCGCAAAGCATCCAGAAAGCCCAAATAAATTTTATGTCTATGAAAAATGCACAATAAGTGAAATCCCTCTCTTGGAGCATTATTTACTCTATACGCATCAATTTCTAAAAAAAGAAAACCTCAACATTAAACGAGCAATAAAAGAACAAGTTTTTAAGTATAAGTCAAATGTAAAAATTGAACACTTTATTCATAAAATTCAATTGGCTTTAGAATCTCAACTACAATTGCTAATAAAACATATAGAACCCAGAACCAAAAAAGAAATTTATGAATATTCGAATAAATTCGACAAAATAGATTGTTTAAAATGTCAATTTTCCCATCTGGAAAGACTGCTTATATTTCTTGAAAGGGAATACGCAGATTATTTAAATAACAAATCGATGGTTCCATACAGGACTGTTATAATCGATGAAGTTGAAATTGCTTCCAATTCGGAATATGCTATCAACTCATTGCTGTCAATGGTTATCGAAAAAGAGTTACTGCAAATTATTTTTGAACCATTATTAAATCTAAGTAATTTACATGACCACGAAAAAATCAGTTATTACCAATACAATTACTCCAAAAAATACATAAACGATATTGCGCAGTTTATATACGAAAATCCAAACGGAATTACTCAAAGAGAATGGTGCAATTGGTTAATCGAAATGGAAGTTAATATGTTTGCTTTTTTCGATTATATAACTTCAATTTTGAAAAAGGAGTTTAATAATTGCGAAACCGAAATGGAGAGATTGGAATTGATGTTTCATTATTTAAAATTTTATAACCATTCCAAAAATAAGCCGGGAATATCATACCAGGAAAATCTTCCGGAAATAAAATTCCAAATTTATACATGGCTCGAAGAGGAAATAGATTTCCTTTCCAGAAAAAGAGAGCTTGCAAAAAGTATGGAACATCATAATGATAGTACAAGAAACCAAAATAAAATACACCTTAATCTTTCTGTTGCACAGTTGGGCTATACACTTAGTTTGATGGTTAAATCAGGCTTGATAAAAAATCACAGCATAAAGGACCTGCTTCAGGTAGCCACATCAATATTTAAAACAGATGCGACTGAAACAATTTCCCTAGATAGTTTGCGAAATAAATTTTACGAAGTAGAAACAAGCACTGCTGAAGCTGTAAAAGAAAAACTTGAAAAGATTTTAAATTTTACGCAGCTGTAATATTTCCTTTAAAATTCGATATCCAAAACCACGCATTTTAAGCAAATCTTCATCAGAAATAAATAATAATTCCGATAAAGTCTGAAGATTATTCAGCTTCATAAAAATTAACAACTCGTCGCTTGGAGTAAACTCTAAATTTGTTTTCATAAACTAAATTCAGCAGCCCAAAAGTATAAAAACAAGCTGCGTGGGACATCTGTCATCAGCCACAGAGGTACCGCCAAGCACCCACAGCACACGATTAACAGAGCCCACGCATTGCGTAGGCGAACAGTTAATTCGTGAGCTGATTTAGAATTTTTTGGCGGTTTTCTGTGGCTCTACTTAACTTTCGCTATATGTATTGAGTTTCACTCAATTATTTTATTCTCGCACAAATTTAAACAAATACCCTTATTTCAAGTCATTTTAGCAGAATATAAATAAAAAACTAATTATTTTTTTAAGTGATTACTGCACTTTGTGGGGGTTGTAACCCCTCTGTAACTGTTTTGGTGTAACCAAATTAATTCTATTTGCCATTATAAATTTTAAAACTAAAACTAATGGCAATCGAAGTACTTACAAAAGAAGACTTGAATCAATTCAAAACAGAATTACTATCTGCAATTTCGCAACTGATAAATGCAAATCCTCAAAACAAACAAAAATGGCTCAAATCAAAAGAAGTGCTGGAGTTGTTGACGATCTCCCCAGGTACTTTACAAAATCTTCGGATAAATGGAACATTAACCTTTACCAAAATCGGCGGAACTATTTATTATGATCAAGACGATATTAATAAAATATTGGAACGAAATAAGAAAGCCGCTAAATTGACGCTTTTCAAATAATTCATAACTTTTTGTTTAATTATTATGAACTATATCAAACATCTTTCCGGATTCTTTCAAAAAATTAGCTACGATACCGATCTAAATCCCACCCATGTCAGTTTATACATGGCATTATTTCAAACATGGAATGTCAATCGTTTTCAAAATCCGATAAGTATTACTCGAAATGAAATGATGCGGATTAGTAAAATATATTCTAAGGCAACCTATCACAAATGTATTAACGAATTACACCAAAAAGAATACATAAAATATGAGCCTTCCCACAATCCATTCAAAGGAAGTTTAATCTATGTAAACAGTTTAGAAATAAACGCAGAGCAACTCAGTAAGAAACAACAGAGAAAATCAAAAAATGAACATCCTTTTGAACATGTTACTGAACAAGTAGCGAACAAGCACAAGACAAGTACCTTACCAACTCCTAGACAAGCGCTGGTATCTTATATAAACAATACAAACAGTACAAACGATAAAAACATCGAAAACGGGAACACGCTCGAAAAAAAAATGAAAAGGAATAATTCAGAAGTTCAGGAAAATACATCTCCGGAGAAAAAGAAAAAAAAGTTGCGCGAAAAAAAAGAAATTGCCCAAAACATTCCTCCAAAATTAGAGGATGTCAAATCATACTTCCTTTCGCAGAAAATTGATGAAATCGAAGCCGAAAGATTCTTCAATCATTTTCAAAGTAATGGGTGGCTCGTGGGTGGAAAGTCTAAAATGTACGATTGGCAGGCATCGGCCAATAATTGGATTTTAAATCTACAAAGTTTCAAGTCACACAAAATTGCTATTTCAAATCCGGAACCCGGGAATTTAAAAACTTCAAATCAAAAGAAATACGATGAACCCTTATAGCGAAATTCAAAAAACATTTGTGGTGAAAAATGGTGTCAAAATGTACGACTTCGACAAATGTTTACTGGCGTTGCAAAATATTGGACATTATCACTTTGGCTACCAATTCAAAATTTACGAAGAGGATATTCCGGTTATCCGCAAGCTAATTACTTATGCCATTCGAGATTTAGAGACCACCACAAAATTAAACCTAAATCCAAACAAAGGAATCATATTGTCGGGACCAGTTGGATGTGGAAAAACCTCTTTGATGTTTCTCCTCAATTATTTCTGTTCACAAAGCTACAGTTACAAAATAAAACCTTGCAGGGATATTGCATTTGAATTTGCCTCCATCGGTTACGATGCTTTACTCCCATTCACCAAAAAAGAATACAAGCAAATCAAACTAAACAGCTATTGCTTTGATGACCTTGGAACCGAAAAGCAAATAAAACATTTCGGTAACGAATGTAATGTAATGGCCGAAATAATACTCAGTCGTTATGATTCATTCATCCACGAAAAATCACTAACACACGTGACCACCAACCTTTCGGCTTCAGAACTCGAAGCGTGCTATGGTGACCGAGTAAGATCTCGTATGAGAGCAATGTTTAATTTGATTAGTTTTATGCCAAATTCAATTGATAAGCGATAAATTAAGTTTTTATGAATCCAATAAACCACCCAATAAAAAGGAATACTAGTTGAACTAATTCCTTGTTTATTTATAGATATATAGTTCGAAATTAAATTGCCTAAAAAAATAGTTAATGATTTCAAAATCAATTCGTAAATCTCAAATTGCATCAAATCAAATTAAATTATAAGGAATTTCATTGTTTTTATGGTTTTCCGTTTTCCTCTTCCATAAATATTCGATACTTTTAGCAATTATTAACATTAAAATTAATTCAAAAAAACATTAGTGTTCAATAATTATTAAACAGTATAAATTCAAGAAGCTATTGTATCAAAAAAATTATGAAAATAATATGGGAATCAAAATAAATTTCTCTTAACTAGGCATGATTTTCTTCTAAATAAAATAGTATTCAGGAATTTTAAAACATATTTTCTTGTTCAAGCAATAATATAATTAGCATAATTTCAACTCTTAAATATTAAATGGATCATACCGTACACAATAAATTAGTTTCTTTCATTTGGTCAATAGCAGACGACTGTTTGCGCGACGTTTACGTTCGTGGGAAATACCGCGACGTAATTTTACCCATGGTAGTATTACGCCGTTTAGACGCCCTATTAGAACCAACAAAAGAAGCCGTATTAGAAGAATTAGCCTTTCAACGCGATGAAGCAGGATTTACCGAGTGGGACGACAAAGGCTTTACCGATGTAACCGGATATGTGTTTTACAATACCAGCGAGTGGACCTTACAGCGCCTTCACAATACCGCGACTAATAGCCAACAGTTGTTATTGGCCAATTTCGAAGACTACCTGAACGGATTTAGTTTCAACGTAAAAGAAATTATTGAGAAATTCAATCTGAAGTCGCAAATCCGACACATGGCAACTAAAGATGTGTTGTATGATGTCTTGGGCAAATTTACTTCCCCGGATATCAATCTAACACCTTTTGAAAAAGTAGACTCTAGCGGTAAAAAACTGCCGGCACTAACCAACTTAG
This sequence comes from Flavobacterium adhaerens, assembly GCF_040045115.1. Classification (NCBI taxonomy): domain Bacteria; kingdom Pseudomonadati; phylum Bacteroidota; class Flavobacteriia; order Flavobacteriales; family Flavobacteriaceae; genus Flavobacterium; species Flavobacterium adhaerens. The sequence continues at coordinate 12,569 of NZ_JBDLZX010000016.1, forward strand.
GAATGGGCTACGTTTTTGAAGAATTGATTCGTAAGTTCAACGAAGAAAACAACGAAGAAGCCGGAGAGCACTTTACCCCTCGTGAGGTAATCGACTTGATGACCCACATTGTTTTCGACCCGATTAAAAACAATTTACCACCGGTAATGACCATCTACGACCCGGCTTGTGGTAGTGGGGGGATGTTAACCGAGTCACAAAACTTTATCGTAGATCCCGAAGGCGAAATCAAAGCCGTGAATTCCGATGTGTATTTGTTCGGAAAGGAAATCAACGACGAAACCTACGCCATCTGTAAATCGGATATGATGATCAAAGGGAACAATCCCGAAAACATCCGTGTAGGTTCTACCTTATCTACCGATGAATTTGCAGGACAATATTTTGACTTTATGCTGTCAAATCCGCCTTACGGAAAATCCTGGGCGAGTGAGCAAAAATACATCAAAGACGGAAAAGAGGTTATCGACAGCCGTTTCCAAATTCGTTTAAAAAATTATTGGGGAATTGAAGAAGATGCCGATGCGATTCCTCGTTCTTCTGATGGACAGTTGCTGTTTATGATGGAAATGGTCAACAAAATGAAACCCCTTTCACAAAGCAACCTTGGGTCGCGTATCGCTTCGGTGCATAACGGAAGTTCTTTGTTTACAGGTGACGCCGGAGGAGGCGAAAGCAACATCCGCCGTTACATCATCGAAAACGACTGGTTGGAAGCCATTGTACAATTACCGAACAACCTGTTTTACAATACTGGGATTACCACTTACATCTGGATTTTATCCAACAATAAGGCTGCCAACCGCAAAGGAAAAGTGCAGCTGATTGATGCCGGACAAATGTACCGTAAACTGCGCAAGAACTTAGGAAACAAAAACTGTGAGTTCTCCCCAGAACATATTACGGAGATCGTAAAAAACTATACCGACTTAGAAACGGTGGAAAGAACTGCTGAAGACGGTATCGCTTCCAAAGTATTTGATAATGCCGATTTTGGCTATTACAAAGTAACTATCGAACGCCCGAAACGTTTAAAAGCACAGTTTACCGCAGAACGTATTGCCGATTTGCGTTTCGATAAAGGCTTAAAAGACGTTATGCAGCAAGTTTACACCAACTATGGAGAAAAGGTCTATGAAGATTTAAAACCTTACAAAAAAGAAATCCTAGACTGGGCTGAAAAAGAAGGTTTTGATCTGAACAAAAAACAGGAAGAAACCCTTTTGAAAAAAGAAACCTGGACCAAACAATTGGCAATATTAGAAACCGCTACTTTGTTACTCAATACAATAGGCGACCAAGAATACAACGACTTTAATATCTTCAAAACAAAAGTGGATGAAGTCTTAAAAGCCGAAAAAGTAAAACTGAGCGCGACCGAAAAGAACCAAATTCTCAATGCGGTAAGCTGGTACGACGAAATGGCCGAAAAAGTGATCAAAGGCACCGTAAAACTATCAGGCGAAAAACTCGACCAATTGCTACACCAATTGGATTGTTCAGTAGAAGACCTACCGAATTATGGTTATTATTCTAAAGATATCTTAGGTGTCACCTCGAGCATGTCACCTCGAGCGGAGTCGAGAGGCGAAGTGTCACTTAAAAAAGACGAATACCTAACCTACGAAACCGACAGCGATTTGCGTGATACCGAAAACGTACCGTTAAAAGAGAATATATACGACTATTTCCTAAAAGAAGTACAACCCCACGTAGCCGAAGCTTGGATCAATTTGGAGGCTACCAAAATTGGCTACGAAATCTCGTTCAATAAATATTTCTATCAGCACAAAGCCTTACGCTCGTTAGACGAAGTAACAGCCGATATTTTAGAACTAGAAAAACAAAGCGATGGTCTCATTCACGAAATCTTAAACTTTTAGGCATGGCGTCGGAAATTTTAATATACCAAACCGAAGACGGAAGCACTAAAATTCAAACCCGTTTAGAAAACGAAACCGTTTGGTTAACACAAGAGCAAATGAGTGAACTTTTTCAACGGGAAAGAAGCGTGATTACCAAACATATTCGCAATGTGTTTCAAGAAGGCGAATTAGACGAAAAAAGCAATGTGCAAATTTTGCACATTAGTGGTTCAGACCGACCTGTAAAGTTTTACAACCTCGATGTCATCATATCGGTAGGATATCGTGTGAAATCACTCAGAGGTACGCAATTTCGTATGTGGGCTACCCAACGCTTACGCGAATACATCGTAAAAGGTTTTACCATGAACGACGAAATGCTGAAAGAAGTCGGAGGCGGTAATTATTTTGAAGAATTACTCGCTCGCATTCGCGACATCCGTTCGTCCGAAAAAGTATTTTGGCGCAAAGTCTTGGATATTTATGCCACCAGTATCGATTATGATCCGAAAGCCGAAAGTTCGCTGCAGTTTTTTAAAACCATACAAAACAAAATGCATTGGGCGGCCCATGGGCAAACCGCTGCCGAAGTAATTTACAGCCGTATTGATAGTGCTAAACCTTTTTTGGGCTTAACTAATTTTAAAGGCGAACAGCCTACCAAACAAGAAGTAGCCGTAGCCAAAAACTATTTGAATGAAAACGAGTTGAACGTTTTGAACCGAATGGTAACCGCCTATTTAGAAGTGGCCGAATTGCAAGCCTTAAACCGCAAACCCATGTACATGAAAGACTGGTTGCAACGTGCCGATGATTTTTTACAAATGACAGGAAACAACATTTTAACCCATGCCGGTACCGTAAGCCATACACAAGCGCTCGAAAAAGCACATTCGGCCTACTTGGCGTATAAAGAAAGTATTAAAAACGACTTGTCAAAGGCCGAAAAAGATTTTATAAAGCATTTAGACCAAACCCAAAAACAACTCAACCCAAAGAAAAAATAGTATGATAGCAGCAATAAAAAACAGCTACGAAGGCTATAAAGATTCGGGTGTAGAATGGTTGGGACAAATACCGGAGCATTGGGAATTGACTCGTTTGGGGTCATATTTTATTGAAAGAAAAACAAAAGTATCTGATAAAGATTATGCTCCATTATCTGTAACTAAAAATGGAATTTTACCTCAATTAGAAAATGCAGCTAAATCTAATGATGGTGATAACAGAAAATTGGTAAAAAAAGGTGATTTTGTTATCAACAGTAGGTCAGACAGAAAAGGTTCTAGTGGAATAGCTTATGAAGACGGTTCGGTTTCATTGATTAATATTGTAATGAAGCCTTTAAATATCAATCCTGTTTTTTGTAATTATTTACTAAAAAGCACGGCTTTTGTTGAAGAGAATTATAGAATTGGTCATGGTATAGTTGCCGACTTATGGACAACTAGATATGATGAAATGAAGAACATTAAAATAGGTATTCCAACAGCAAAAGAACAAACCGCCATTGCTGCTTTTTTAGATTACAAAACCGCAAAACTCGATCAGGCCATTGCCATCAAAGAGCAACAAATTGCCTTACTCAAAGAGCGCAAGCAAATCATCATTCAGCAAGCCGTAACCAAAGGAGTTCCCGCTCCTTTGTCAGCTCGAGCGGAGTCGAGAGCAAAACTCAAAGACTCGGGTGTGGAATGGATTGGTGAGATTCCGGAGCATTGGGAAACAATTAAATTTAAATATATAATTAGAACTAAGGCTAGATTGGGTTGGAAAGGATTAAAAGCACATGAATATGTAGACGAAAGTGAGTTTAAGTTTTTATCTACCCCGAATATAAAACATGTTGATATTGATTTTCAAAAAGCATACCACATAACAAAATTTAGATATGAAGAATCGCCTGAAATAATGCTTGAATTAGGTGATGTCCTACTTGTAAAAGATGGTTCCACTTTAGGTATTAGTAATATCGTAAAATATCTTCCCTCAAAATGTACTGTGAATTCATCGATAGCAGTTTTGAAAATTGGAGATAAAAATATTTTGGATCCATTTTATTTAAATTATTTTTTGAAAAGTACAACAATGCAAAATTTAATTGAATTAAAAAAAGACGGTATGGGAGTTCCTCATTTATTCCAGTCGGATATCAATAATTTTAGTGTTTTAATATTACCAATTGATGAACAAAAAATGATTGTAGAATATATTGAAGCCCAATCCTCAAAAGTCGACCAAGCAGTTTCCATCAAAGAGCAGGAAATAGAGAAATTAAAAGAGTATAAAATGAGTTTGATTGATGCGGTGGTAACGGGGAAAGTGAGGGTTTGTTAAATATGACACAGTTAATAGATCCAAACGATATTCATTCAGCTGCTGACAGCTGGAGTGGTTTTATATATCAAGGGAAAGTGGCTTTATATCACGTCTTAAGACTTTTAATCGAAGATGTTAACGCTCCTAATTATCAATTACAATTAGATTCATTAGAAGACTTTGCAATTGTTGATTTTGATATTAAACCAATAACACTTCATCAGGTAAAAGCGATGAAAAGTAATCGTTACAACGATTACAAAGAGGCATTTGAAAAATTAGAAAAGAGGATCGCGGATTTTCCCTGTAATGAAGCTTATTTTCATTTAGCAACTGCAAATCAAAAAAGCAAGGCTGATATAGAATCACTACATCCGACTATTAACGTTTACGGATATCTAGATGGTAATTCGTTTTGCTCTTTAGATTCTATAGATCGAAGTATTGAAGGACTAATTTCTAGCTATTTTGTAAATAATAATTTTAATCATTTAAACAATCCAAACTACAGAATTATTGTTAGAAATTGCCTAGAGGATATCATTTTAAGTCAGGTAATTGCTGTTCATGCTTGCAATCATCGTAGGAACGGATTATCAATAAATGAAGGAGCATATCATTTCGTTATCCCTTTTACCAACTTTATTGAAATTTTAGAAGCGAATCTGAATAATAAGCTAAATGACGAAAATTATTTTCTTTGTTTAACTAAAGCTGATATAAATAGATACTTTCAAGAATTTTGCTTGGAACTTGAAGACGATGAAGAAGTATTAGAAGAAGTAAAACAAAAACTGGATAACTATTTAATTAAAATTAATGCTTTGACTGACCTAGAGATTATTCAGTTTATAAAAAGTATTATACCTCACAGGGAATTTAAATTAGATAATATAACTGAATATAAAGACCATAATATCCAGGAAAATGAATTTAAAGATGCTTTTTTAACATGTTTACAAAGTTTAAGAGAAAGTGACAACTCAAATAGTGGAGAATTTGGATGGATATGCAATGATGATAAACGTTATTATTCTACATCAATAATTGATGGAGAGGCTACAAAAAATAAAGTTTGCAAAAGAATATTAAAAAACATAACGGATAATGACTTAGACATTCCATTCAATAGTCACAGATTAATTACCGCTAGTATTGATGTTACTTCCTTAGAAATGGAGACAAATAAAATCATAAATATAGAAGAAGATCAAGAAATAATTGATAAAAATCATACTAGAATTACTTCTTGGGGCAAAGTTTCATTAATTTCTTTAGGCAATGCAATAACTATTTTAAATGAAGACAATAATTAATTCAATTTTTCAAGAAAAGAATTTTATCCAATATGAATTATCAATTGGAAATCTATTCACGTACCCTCCAGAAAGTGGTAAAATTTCATATTGGCTAGTCGTCGAGAATAATGATTTTAATATTTTAAATAATCAAAACGATTTTTTTGATGAATGCAAAAAAAGTTTAAACACTGGAGAACTAGATAAAAATTCTTCATTAATTATATTATCAAAAGTTGAAGAGGATGTCGATTTAAAAAATCTAAAAGACAAAATTCTACAAATTGAAGAAGACCCATTTCAATTTAAGAAATTTGTTTTGTACTATTCTGAAAATGAATTAAGTGCTATTCAAGAAGAGATTAGAAGTAATGGATTATCTCCCCTTAAATTTATAGAAGGTCAAATAGTGAATTCGGAATGTTTTTCAAAATACAAAGAAGATCCAAAACTATTTATATGGCAATCATTGGTGTATAGAATTTCCCACAAACTACCTTTTGTCGACATAAAAGTTCAGCAAGACAACGGACTTCAATCTTTATTTGACACAAACAAAGCTAAAATTGTAAGCAAAGGATTTTCAGAGCTTGATACATTAATAGAGGAAGCCTTTTTAGATTTATCAGATGAAGATTTTACTGATTTAAGTTCTGAGGACATGTTACAAAAACTAACAAAAAGTCAAGAAAATGAAAATTAAAAAGCTACAAATACATAATTTTAAAGTCTTCCATAAAGTTGTTTTTTCGTTTGAAACACCTAATCTTATCATGTTAGATGGTCCAAATGGCTTTGGAAAGACCACTCTTTTTGATGCCATAGAATTGTTATTAACAGGTCAAATTAGAAGATATTTAAAATTAGGAAATACTGTAATTAAAGGTTCTCAAAAATTCACTGAAAATCCATTTTATAATTTGTACGGTAATGGTGAGGATATTGTCATTAGTGCTGAAATTGAAGTAAGAAACGAAACAAGAATTCTTGAAAGAAGAGCGATAGGTACTTCATTACCTAATTCGCATACTTTTGAATCATATCAATTGTATGAAAAATTGAATTTCAATGATCAAAAAGGAGAACTTGTATCCAATGAAGTTGTATATCTTGAAGCACTTTTAGGCAAAAATTATAAAGAAAATTTTGAATTCTTAAATTACGTTGAACAAGAGGATAGTATATATTTATTAAAAAATAAAGATAAAGACAAAGAAAATAATATTGCGCATTTATTCAATACCGAAAGATTTGAGTATAGAATAAAGAAGCTGACTGAAATCAAAGACAAATTATTAAAGTTATGCGATAAACCCTCAAAAGATAATTTAGATTTTAAAAAGGTAGAATTAGAAACTTTAAAAAATCAATTGGCTTCAAAAGAAGAAGTACAATATACTAAGCTATTTGAAAGTCAGGAATATGATTGGGATAGAAAAGAATTATCATTTGCTACAAATAGATATTCAGATTTATTAGATGAAGATGGAGTACTAACTAAAATAAAGGATTTAGTAGCCCACAAAGAATCTTTTTTAGATTATAAGTACAATCTAGATATAGATAAATTGGTAGAACAACATTCATCTTTGGAAAATCTTTTACGTTACTTGTTTTTTTTAGATAAAAAAGATGAGTTTAATAAAGAAAAAGAACTACAGGACTCACAAAGAAAGTTTCAGTCATTTGTGGAAAATTTAAATATTGATATAATTAAATCGGGTGATATATTATTGAATCCTGAAAAGTTATTTCCTTTAACAACTAATCCAATTTTTTTTGAAAATTTTAATTCAGAGTTAGAATTGCTAGAAATAAGTTCAAAAGAGCTTTCTGAATTATCAAATATCAATACTAATCTAGTTACATCAAGGAATTCATTAGTTACAAAATTTTCAGAATTTCATAAAGTAACAGAATCTATTGGAGAATGTGTACTCTGTGGGTATAACTGGGAAGAAGTCGAATTTCTTCATAAAAATATTGAAAAACAAACAGAAAAAATTAATTCGTTAATAGATACCTCTTCACATAATTTAGCTACGAAAATAGAAAAATTCAAAGACAAATATCTTTTTGTAGTTAACCAATCAATTGTGGTACATACACATGAATTCAATATTGATATTGATTTTATTGATAATCTAAATTCGCAGAATGATCAGTTACTTAATTCTCTTAAATTAAAAATAGATTCTTTTGGGATAGATTTAAATAATTATCTAAATACTGAGCCCAAAATAGATTGCATTCTTAGGACGCAAGAATTAATTACAGAACTTACAGGTAAAAAAAGAAAAGTTGATAACAATGCTTTGAAACCTTTTTTTAATGATATCCATGCTCAATTTTTCGCATTACATCAATTAAATTTAAATGATTTTAACCTTGAACAGATTCAGAACAAAATCAATTATATTAATTGGCAACATTCTCTTTTTCAAAGTAGCACTTATCGAGATAAATCAATCGAATTTCTTTTGCTTGAGGACCAATATAAGAAGGCAAAGGAAAAGACAGATGATCTCAAAAAACTTATTGATATATATAGAAACTCATTAAAGAAGTACAATCAAAAACTTATCGATGATATTGAAATTTTGTTTCACATCTATTCTGGTCGAATAGTTCAGGATTTTCAGGGTGGTTTAGGACTTTTTATTTCGAACAAAAATGGGCTTAAGTTCCAAACTGATCCATCTAAAAGTTATGATGCTGTCTTCTCTATGAGCTCCGGTCAATTATCAGCTTTAATCATTTCATTTACTTTAGCATTAAACAAAAAATATTCGAAAAATAAAATATTATTTATTGATGATCCAGTGCAAACAATGGACGAAATTAACATTGTAGGGTTTATTGAACTTTTGAGGAACGAATTTTCAGAACATCAGATTTTCATGTCAACTCACGAAGATATGATGTCAACTTTTATGAGATATAAATTTAAAAAATACGGTTTATCTCAAAAAAGAATTAATGTAAGGGAAATTTCTACAGTTGAATAGAACATAATTGAGTATAGAAACAAATTTTGTTGGTTTTGATTGATTTGGTAATTGCTGGAGTGTAAAAGTTTTTTAACCGATGTAAAATGTAACCTAAATACATATGGAAGTAGCTTTAGAACAAAAAGCGAATAGAATTAACGAGAATGTATTTTCAAGAATTGTAAGTGTCAAAGAATTTTTAAGTAATGAAAACTTAACAATTCCTATTTATCAGCGTCCTTACAAGTGGAATCATGTAAATGTTAGCCAGCTTGTCAATGATATAAAAGCGTTTAAAACCAAACCACTATATAGGTTTGGTACAGTGGTTATTCATAAAGAGGAAGATAAACCGGAATACAACATTGTTGATGGGCAACAACGCAGTATCACCATACTTTTAATTGTATTAGCACTTATTGAAAAGTACAAGGTACTAGATAAAAAAAATGAAATAAAACAGGAACTTTTAGAACTAGAAAAACAACTGGTAACCTTTCATTTTGATCACCCGGTTAGTCAGCAAAATGTATTTCACAATTACCAACATATCGTACGATTGGTTTCAGATTTTGATGACCATTTGGTGAGTTTTTTGTTGAATAAATGTCAGTTTATCGAATTCAGATTAACGGATATTTCCGAAGCTTTTCAGTTTTTCGACTCTCAAAATTCGAGAGGAAAGGACTTGGATCCACATGATTTATTAAAAGCCTATCACCTTAGAGAATTTGATGAGTTAGAAAATAAAATAAAACTCCAAATTGTAAACCAATGGGAAAATGCCAATGACGATGAGTTAGCCCATTTGTTTGCACAATATCTGTATAGAATTAAGGGATGGTCAAGTGCCGAATCGGCTCGTGATTTTACCAAAAATGAAATCTATTTATTTAAGGGTATTAATATTCACGAATTGAATCAATTTCCATATTCAAAATCGCTACGCATATTGCACCATTTTGTCGATGATTACAACAATAGCTTTCACAGAAAAATTGACCAAACCTTTTATCAATTTCCTTTTCAATTAGATCAAACCATTATTAATGGACGTCGTTTTTTTGAAATGATTCATCATTACTATGAGGTCTTTAATACAATGGTGAAGAGTATTAAAGATAATCCAATACTGAATCCACAAAGCCGTAAAATTCTTGACACTATTGATAATTACGAGGGATTAGGCAGAACCGGTGATTCCTATACACGTCTTCTGTTTGATACCATCCTAATTTATTACGTAGATAAATTTGGAGAGAATGATATCAATACTGCGATTCAATACTTCTTTATCTGGGCGTTTAATTTGAGATTATCATATCAAAGTTTACAGTTTTCATCAGTAGACAACTATGTGTTGGCGAATAATATGTTCAAAAAAATTAAAGACTCGTTTACTCCCCAACAGGTTTTGAGAGAGAATTTACAGGTTACGCAACAGCCTTGGGAATCGAAGACTCAAAAAATTATTGAACTATTTGTAGAATTTAACTTTATCCAAAAAAATGCGTAATTCCGAAGAAATCATTCCTTTTTCCTTAGATGAAATTTTTAAATCGGGTGAATACAGTATCCCTATTTACCAACGAAATTACGCATGGAAAGAGGGACAAATTGTGCAGCTTATCAATGATGTGAATGATTTTGCTATAGCCGAAAACAAACAAAATTATTACATTGGAACACTTGTCGTTTACAAAAGAGAAAGAGACGCTCAAGCATATTATGAAACTATTGATGGGCAACAACGTTTAACAACTCTGAATATTTTGTATGCTGTGTTAAAAAATGTTTTTGGTTTGGGAGATAAAATTCCAAACTTTAAGAAAACAATTTTAGAATTCGAAAACAGAATTACTTCTAGTAATGCTTTAGATTTTGCTTTCAAGGGTAAGTTTGAAAATTATGCAAAGTATAACACGGCTATTGAAGATGCCTATAAAATAATTGAAAAGGAACTTAAGTCCTTGTTTAATATCCATGACAACCAATCCAACGATGATTTATTAAACTTTGTAAAATTTTTGAATAATTATGTTGTCATCCTAAGAGTTGAAGTACCGAAGGAAACCGATTTGAATCATTATTTTGAAATAATGAATAATCGTGGTGAACAATTGGAGAAACATGAAGTCTTAAAGTCACAGCTGTTAAGCTATCTTGAAAAGATTGAGGATCCAACGGAAAAAGAAACTGCCAAAACCCTTTTTACTACTATTTGGGACGGATGCTCTCAAATGGAGCGTTACATTCAATATGCTTTCCATAAAGACCAAAGAAGTTCTTTTTTTGGAAACACTTGGAATGAATTTCTACTAAATGAATTTGATGATCTCATTGTCAAATATAAAAGACCTGAAAATAAAGAGTCCGTTACGATTGAAGATGTCTCAATAAAATCAATTATTGGGAATCCAAAATATGCAAATATTGTAGTTGATAATACTTCTGAAACACCCGAAAGATTTAATTCAGTAATTAATTTTCAGAACTTTTTATTACACTGCTTATTGATTTTAAAGGAGGATAATGAATTCAAGCTAGACGACAAAAAGCTTATTAGTAATTTTGATTTCTTAAAAAAACTGCGTGTTGACGAACAAATACAATTCGTTAAGGAGTACATTTTTTGTGTATTAAAGACGAAATTTCTTTTGGATAACTATGTGATAAAAAGAGAGTTTATAAACAACTCAGAAAGTTGGAGCTTAAAAAAGTTACATTTTTACAATGATAAGTCGCAAAGCTACATTGGTACTTTCGGTACTGAAGAAAACGAAGGAGACAACAGGACTTTAATATGGCTATTGAGTATGTTTCATACGGTAGCTCCCAATATGATGTATAAGCATTGGTTAAATGCAACACTAAAATATTTACATACTAATTATTCTATAACTGGTATTGATTCGCGTTCCTATATCGCTTATTTAGAAAATTTTGCAACACAATTAATTTTTAATAGGTTTTTGGCTGACAATCAAAGTGATTACTTCAATATTATTTATGATACAGAATACAATGCTACATTAGATAATAAAACTATAAATTGGAGTAAATTGAGGTATTCGAAAGTGGAGAATAATTTAGTTTTTAATTATATTGATTATCTTTTGATTAAAGAGATTTTGAATGAAGGGTTTTCAGAGATAAAAGGAATAAAATCATTTGTTAGTAAATTCGAATTTACATTTAGAAGTTCTGTCGAACATTATTACCCTCAAAATCCAAAAGAAGGTTTTGGGAAATTAAAAGAAGAACATTTACATTCTATTGGCAATTTAACATTGATTAGTCATAGTAAAAACTCAGCAATGAACAATTATATGCCTAAAGCAAAAAAAGAACATTACAGAGATGGTACAGTCGCTGATAGCGTAAAGCAATATATTATGTTTAACAAATATCCAGATGCCTCATGGGGTTCTAGTGATATTGAAACCCATGAAACTGAAATTATCGAATTGTTAAAAAAGCAATTAAACTAACCAACCATGCCTAGCCAAACCAACGAACAAGCCTTAGAAGCAGCCATAGAAAAAATCCTAACAGGAACTTCTTTAGAAGACCTCAAACATGAAGGGAACCTTAACGAACGTAGAGAAGGCTACCGTTCGGGTAAAGGCTATTATATAGGTTATCCTTCCGATTTCAATGCAAAATACGCCTTGGATGAAGAACGTTTCTGGCATTTTCTACAAAGCACCCAAGCAGACGAGTTGGCTAAACTGCAAAAGCAATCGGATTGGAAATTAAAAATCCTGGAGCGTTTCGACCGCTTAATTAAAAAATATGGGGTACTGCGCTTACTTAAAAAAGGCTTGGAAGTAGACGATGCCCATTTTACCTTGTTCTATGTGGCACCTTTGGCAAGCAGCAGTCAGGCTATTAAAGACAATTTTGAGAAAAACGAGTTTTCGGTTACGCGTCAGCTGCGTTATTCCAATGCCAATCCGTTAGAGGAAATCGATATGGTGTTCTTCATCAACGGGATTCCTTTTGCAACCATGGAATTAAAAAACCATTGGACAGGCCAAAATGCCAAAGTCCACGGGATAAACCAATACAAATTCAAAAGAGATACCAATCAACCGTTATTGAATTTCGGGCGTTGTATTGTGCATTTCGCTGTGGATACCGACGAAGCCTATATGACGACCAAATTAGATGGTGGTTCAACTTTTTTCCTGCCATTTAATTTAGGGAACAACAACGGTAAAGGAAATCCACCCAATCCATTCGGACATAAAACGGCCTATCTATGGGATGAAGTCTTTACACGCGAAAGCATTGCCAACATCATCCAGCATTTTGTGCGTTTCGATGGTAAAGACAATGAACCTTTAAACAAAAAGACTTTATATTTCCCACGTTACCACCAAATGGATGTGGTGCGCAAATTAGTAAATCACGCCAGTACCAATGGAACAGGTCAAACCTATCTGATACAGCATTCTGCCGGTTCCGGAAAATCGAATTCGATTACCTGGTCGGCTTATCAGCTCATCGAAACCTATCCGGCAAACGATACCATTCCGGGCAATAAAGGCGTAGCCAATCCCTTATTCGATTCAGTCATTGTAGTAACCGACAGAAGGATATTAGACAAACAATTACGAGACAACATCAAAGACTTCTCCGAAGTTAAAAATATTGTGGCTCCGGCTTTCTCTTCCCGTGAATTGAAAGAAGCCTTAGAGAATGGTAAAAAGATTATCATTACCACCATTCAAAAATTCCCATTTATAATTGACGGGATTTCCGATTTAAGCGCCAAAAACTTTGCAGTGATCATCGATGAAGCCCACTCCAGTCAGGGAGGAGCCACAGCCGATAATATGAATCGCGCTATGGGGAATAACAATAACGAAGAAGAATTAGAGGATGCACAGGATAAAATTCTCGAAGCCATGCGTTCCCGTAAAATGCGTGGCAATGCTTCCTATTTTGCTTTTACCGCTACACCGAAGAATTTGACCCTTGAAAAATTTGGAATCAAACAAGAAGATGGGACCTATAAACCTTTCCACCTGTATTCGATGAAACAGGCTATTGAAGAAGGCTTTATCCTCGATGTATTGGCCAATTATACCACCTACAAGAGTTATTACGAAATAACCAAATCAATAGAAGACAATCCGCTATTTGATACGGCCAAAGCGCAAAAAAAGCTAAAAGCGTTCGTAGAGCGTGATCCGCGTACCATTGCCACCAAAGCCGAGATCATGTTGGATCATTTCATGACGCAGGTAGTCAATAAAAAACTACTGAAAGGAAAAGCCAAAGCAATGGTCATCACCCAAAGTATCGAATCAGCAATTAATTATTATCTGGCGATAAAAGAGAGTTTAAAAGCAAAAGGGAATCCATTCGATGTGGTCATTGCCTTTTCTGGTAAGAAAACAATAAACGGCATCGAATATTCCGAAGAAGGCCTAAATGGCTTTCCGGAAAAAGACACCAAAGACAAATTTGACGAAGACAACTACCGTTTACTGGTAGTAGCTAATAAATACCTAACAGGCTTTGATCAGCCCAAGTTATCAGCCATGTATGTCGATAAAAAATTACAAAGCGTATTGGCAGTTCAGGCATTATCAAGACTAAATCGTTCAGCCAATAAATACGGAAAAAAAACAGAAGATCTATTTGTATTGGATTTTTTCAATTCTACCGATGATATCAAACTAGCTTTTGATGATTTTTACACAGCTACTACACTAGGCAGAGCTACTGATGTCAATGTGCTGCACGAATTAAAGGCGACTTTAGACGATGTTGGTGTTTACGAATGGTACGAGGTGGAAGACTTTACCCAAAAGTACTTTGATAAAGTAGATGCCCAATTATTAAGCCCGATTATTGATGTAGCTGCAGAACGCTTTAACAACGAACTCAATTTAGAAGATACAGACAAAGCCGATTTTAAAATTAAAGCCAAACAATTCGTCAAGATATACAGTCAGATGGCTGCTATTTTACCGTTTGAAATGCTTACTTGGGAAAAGCTATATTGGTTCTTAAAGTTTCTAATCCCTAAATTGATTGTGGCGAACCCTATGGACCAAATTGACGGTTTATTAGATACGGTCGATTTATCAACCTACGGTTTAGAACGTGTAAAATTAAATACCAGTATCGGCCTAGACGATACCGAAACCATATTGGATCCACAAAATCCAAACCCAAGAGGTGTACATGGCAATGATGAAAATGAAGACGAGTTAGACTTAATCATTAAAAGTTTTAATGAACGTTGGTTCCAGGGTTGGGAAGTTACTCCAGAGGATCAACGCGTAAAATTTGTTACTTTGAGTAAAATGATGATGGCGCATCCCGATTTTAAAGCCAAAGTAGCCGATAATCGCGATGTTTCCAATAAAGAATTGGCATTCCTTAAAATATTCGATGACGTAATGGCTAAACAACGTAAAAATGAATTAGACCTGTATCGTATGCTTGCCAAAGACGAGTCTTTCAAACATGCTTTTATAAACACTATGAAACGCATGGTGAACCAACCGAATGCGAATATATAATTCAATTAACCAACCCAACCATGGAAGTCAAAGATTTTAGAAAGTTCGTTAATGATAGTCCAATCAAAGACAAGCTAAACAGCTTGCAAGTGGTTTTAAACTATACTCATTTAAATTCAAGATTTGAGCAGAAAGGTATTCAATCCATTTATAAATTTATTTATGACCAAGTTGTTGGTTGGAATCATCTTGAAAAAATCCCAGATTATCTGGTACATTCCAAAAGACATTTCGAAAAATTAAAATCGCAATTGATTGGGCTAACAGATTTTTTTAAAGAAAACACTCAAAATCAATTTGATAGCCAATGGCAACAATTATTGTATGAAATCACGGTTCAAAAATTTCAAAATCAATATTTTCTTTTTCTATTTGACTCCCCAGAAACTGATTTTCTGATTAGGATAAATAACAAAAATCCAAACCATGTTCAGGGAGCAATCGATTACTTAATAAAAGGTAATTTAAATTCCAATAGCAACAATGATTATTTAACGGGTGTTTTATTTGGATATGAATTCAGAAATCAAACAGAATCTGAAATCCTACACAGAAGGAATAATGAAAAGATTAGTCTAGGTCATATTAGGGAGAGATACAATAATTATATTATCGAAGCTGAACAACAGCTAAATGCCAATATTTCTGACGCTAAAGAAAATTTGACTTCTCATTTTGAAGGCATAGAATTATTAAGAGAAGAAAAAAATAAAACCTATGAAGAGTGGTTTAAAGGTGTTCAAAATGGTTTTGATACGTTTTTTAAAACTGCAAATGATTCCATAAAAACCAATGAAGAATTATATAGAGAAAAACTAAGATTAGAAGCACCCGCAAAATATTGGAAAGACAGAGCTATACTGCTCAAAACAGAAGGGAGATCATATCTTAATTGGTTAATTGGAGTTTCTGTTGTTGCATCAATTTTATTGTTTACTTTGTTAATGTCATTAGGTACGGATTTCTTCAAAACAGCATTCAGCGATCCGGTAAAAGGCATAAAATGGTCTATTATTCTTATTACAATTGTATCATTATTAGCGTTTTCAATTAAAATTTTGGCCAAATTAACTTTTAGTTCATTTCATTTGTCCAGAGATGCTGAAGAAAGAGAACAATTAACCCACTTTTACTTGGCTCTAAAAAAAGACACAACTATTCAAGCCGAAGAACGGCAATTAATTTTGCAATCGCTGTTTAGCAGAGCAGATACTGGTTTACTAAAAGAAGATTCATCTCCAACGATGCCTTCCAGTTTTCTTGAAAAGATTTCTAGTGTGAGGTAATTATTGAAGACGTTAATAAATGTAGATTATTTATAAAACTCAAAACAATAAATAGGATGAATATAGTTTTACCGTCTATCGAATCAATTCATTACTTAAAAACTGGAAATAAAAATACGGCAAGACAATTAATAGCTTCGGAGCAATTGATAAAGCTAAATGTGTTAAATGAAAACCGCTTTTATTTGATTGTGGTATACAACGGAAATAGAATCTGTTTCACCACAAAAAAAGAGTATATACCAGATGGAATTGAGTACGCTCTCATTACCAACATCTTACCAAAAAATAAAGGGTTTGAAGAAGGTAAAATAATAATAAAAGGTTGGGTAAAACATCCTCTTTTTAAAGAATATTCGCCTAATGAAGTTATTGAATCATGGAAAAATAATTTTATATATAAAGAAGAAGATGAAAGTCAACCTGGCTTAAGACAACCCCAAATTGCAGCATTACATATGATTATGGGGAATTTGAAACTTCCTATCGATGCAGCAACAGTTGTAATGCCTACAGGGACAGGTAAGACTGAGACAATGTTATCAACGCTCATAGCTAACAGATGTAAGAAACTTTTAGTAACAGTACCTTCGGATTCTTTACGCAACCAAATAGCTGAAAAATTTTTCAGTTTAGGTTTATTGAAACAATTTGGAATAGTTAGTGAAGCAACTTTATATCCAATTGTTGGTGTTATCAAGAATAAATTTGAGAATATTGAAGATATAAATGAATTTATAGGGAAATGCAATGTTGTAGTCACAACTATGAGTTGGATAACTAGCCAAAATTCAGGCATACAAGAGCTTTTTTCTAAATCTTTCAGCCATATTTTTATTGATGAAGCCCACCATGTGAAAGCATCGTCATGGAATGAGTTTCGGAATAAATTTGACAATGAAAAAATTATCCAATTCACAGCAACTCCATTTAGAAATGACGGAAAAAGGTTAGACGGAAAAATTATTTCTAATTTCCCTTTAAAAAAAGCTCAAGAGCAAGGATATTATAAAAAAATTGAGTTTATTTCTATTCGTGAATATGATAAAAGAAAAGCGGATTCAGAAATTGCCAAAGTAGCTATTGAACGATTACGCTCTGATTTAGGAAACTCTTTTAACCATATATTAATGGCTCGTTGTGCCACAAAAGAGCGAGCAAGGGAAATATATAAATTATATGAATCGCATAAGGATCTTAATCCCGTAGTTATTTATTCAGGTGCTCCAAACTTTAAAGAAACATATAATAAAATACTCCAGAAACAAACTAGAATAATAGTATGCGTTGATATGCTTGGAGAAGGGTTTGATTTACCGGAATTGAAAATTGCTGCATTTCACGATATTCGAAAAAGTCTTCCAATTACATTGCAATTAGCAGGTAGATTCACTAGAACTAAATATGATGAAGAACTTGGCAATGCATCATTCATTGCTAATATTGCCGATATAGAAGTAAAAGCAGAATTAGCAGATTTATATGCTACTGACTCTGATTGGAACGAAATCCTTTCTGATGCCAGTTCAGGACAAGTAAATGAGCAGGTTGAATTTAAAGATTTCATGAATGGTTTTAAGAAGTTGAATAATGCCAATATTCCTTTCCAAAACATCAAACCTAAATTAAGTACCGTAGTCTACAAAAATAAGACAGATTCTTGGTATCCTGCTAATTTTCAAAAAGGAATCCCTGGTTATGATAATCTTGAATTTAAATTTCATGATATTAACAGGGAGCAAAATATGCTCGTTATAGTCACTGGTAAAAGGTATGAAGTAGATTGGGTACACGACAAACGTGAAATTTATGATATTCAATGGGATATTTTTATTGTCTATTGGGAAATCAAAAACAATCTTTTATTCATAAATAGCTCTGACAACGGAAGTCTCTACTTAGAATTAGCTGAGGCAATCATTGGGGACAGTGCAGAACTTGTCAAAGGGATAAATGTTTTTAAATCATTTCATAATATAAAAAGAGTAAAGCTACAAAATGTTGGACTAAGGCAGTTTTTAGGGAAGAATATTCGCTTCAGAATGATGGTAGGCAGTGATGTTGGGGAAGCATTAACCCTTGCTGAAAAGCAAAGAGGTGAAAAAGCCTTTGTGATGGGAACTGGTTTTGAAACAGGGAAGCCGGTTAATATTGGAGCATCATACAAAGGCAGAATATGGACAAAGTTGCAAGGAGATTTAAAACAGTTTAAAAATTGGTGCATAACATTGGGAGAAAAATTAGTGGATGATAATATTGATCCCAATCAAATACTTAGAGAAACCCTAATTCCAACATTAAAAACTGAACTTCCGAATGTATTTCCAGTATGGATAGATTGGGATACAGATATTTATTTGGATGTTGAAACAAAATATAATTTCATTATAAATGGAATTAAATATGATTTATCTGAAATAGATTTGTGCTTGGTAAATCCTTCAATAGGTAGTGATTTGCTATTTTCTCTTAAATCAGAGACATGCGAAACTATTTTCAAGCTTGAACTGTTAGAAGAAAATTCTTTTGCTGATTTTAAAATAACCCAACAATCAGCAGAAACAGTAGAAGTTCAATTTGGTCGTAATAGAATTAGCGGTGTAAATTTCTTTGAAAAATTCATCCCTACTATTTGGTATGCTGATGGTTCAGCGCTTACAGGAAACGAATATTATGAACTCAAACAACAAATAGGGATTTATCCTAAAAGTGAACTTATATCATGGAATTGGGATGGTGTAAACTTACGTAACGAAGCACAAGGAGTACGCCCAAAAATAATTGATTCTATTCAATACAAGGTCATTGAGGAACTAAAACAAGAAGATTTTGACATTATATATGATGATGATTATTCAGGTGAAATAGCCGATATTGTGGCTATCAAATCACATCTTGATAAGATTGAAATTAAGCTTTATCATTTAAAGTTCGCCATAGACGGTGTTGTTAGTAATCAAATCAAAAATTTTTACGAGGTCTGTGGTCAGGCTCAAAAATCTGTGCATTGGAAACATAAATCAGGAAAAGATTTCATTAATCATTTGCTTAGAAGGGAAACAAAATCTAAAAATGGAGTAACTTGTTCCCGACTTGAAAAAGGCAACAGAAATGATTTGGTAAAATTATTAGGAATATTAAAAAATGAAATCCCTGTAGAATACGAAATTTTAATTGTCCAACCAGGTCTATCAAAAGCAAAAGCTTCTGATGACATTTTAACCCTTTTAGGGATAACTGCTACCTATATCAAAGAATTTGCAGATATTAATCTAAAAGTAATAACTAGTGTATAAAAATTAAAAAAATCATTTATTAAACAACATTTCCGTTTCAAACATCACGAGCAATCAAGCGGTCTCTCTCCGGTCGTTCGCTTTGTTCCGCTCGGCTGTTCCAGTCGGTCGTCGGCAGAAAAAGCCTCCTTCCTCCATTCCACAGTCCACTCGTCAGCAGTAGAAAAGGCAGCTTTGAAAAAAAGCAGCCTTTTCTACTGCTTCCTCGCCCTCGTCTTCACACGCTCTCTTCCTGCGTTCGGTCGGGCTACTATAACTGCAATACAGCTTCATTTCGTTTCGCTCCGCACGCTGCGCTCCACTACATTCAGCCGTATTCCAGTTAAAGCCCTCCAGTATTATGGCGGTTGCTCTTTCTCGCTCGGTTCGGGTTTGCTCCGTTATCACTTTGCACTTGAATAAGGAACGCCCCGCTGAAAAAGCGGGACTGATTTATATTTTTCCCTCTCTAGTTACTAGCCACTACTCTCATTACGCGAAAAGCTTCATTCGTTCCCGTGTCTAGTACCTCGCTCGATTTCCGCAACCCCGCCACTGCGCTCCTCGTCCGCAAAAAAGGCTTTTTTATATACTGAACCGCTTAGCGCCTTTTTTGCTCCCTGCGGTGCTTGGGGGTGTTTGATTGCCGATTTCACAAGAACTTTAGCCAACATTCTAAGGAGCATCCTGCTAAACAACCAAAAAATAAAAAAAGAAAGTAAAGGTAAGTTCCGGTTTCAAAAAGTAAAGTTCAAGCCCTCCGGGTTTTTGATAAAATCTCCACCCTCGTTCTGTCATTGCGAGGAACGAAGCAATCTCATCATGTTTTTCGTTACGTCTGTCTTCGAAACCCGGGTAGTATTTTATCAAAAAAAACTTGACTTCTTTTGAAACCTCCACCAGAGCGACTACTTTCTTTTTTTCTTTTTTTTCTTTTCAAATATATAAGCGAAGCTTGAAAAGCGAGCAAAAGCATAATTTTAAATCCATAATTATGACTTTTCACAACGTACTGACCCACCAGCCTCAGAGAGAAATTACCCAACCTCACTTTTTTATTTTAAGCAAAGGAAAAAACGCAGGCAAGCCCTTGAAAGCAAGCTGTCCGAATTGCTTTTTGGTAACTGTAAAAACCGAAGAAGAATCCGAAAACCTGTATTGGATTGCTTATATGCTTTGGAAAGCCAATTTTTGGCAACAATTTCAAATAGGTTCTGTAATCCCATTTATCCGGATAACCACTTTTAAAAGCTACTTTCGTGATGAGGTACTCAAAGCTTACAAACAACATCAAAAACACGCTGATTTTGTCAACCGCATCCAGCAACTGGAAGCTCTTCAAAATCACTATTCCAAAACAGTGGAACAGATTGAAAAACTCAAATGGGCATTGCTCCAAAATCAGTTGAGATAAATCGAAAAAAGCCAGGTTATTTTTTAGACTTGGCTTTCTTATTAATCCTGAAATGGTTGCAGGAATTTTAAATAAATTTTCGCATAATATGCCAAAATAAAATAAAACAGCATATATTTAAGCTCAAATAAACTAATAATAGGCAATTATATAAGAACAACAACGAATTAACAGTAATCTAACACAAAAATGACAGAAATAGACCTAATTGCTGATATCAAAAAAAAATATGATTTTTCGAACTTAAATGAAGCATCAACAAGATTTTATATAATAGATGAATTATTAGAAAAATTATTAAAATGGCCAAAATCAAGGATTTCTGTAGAACAACATGTTGATGGTAATTATACTGATTATATTCTTTTAAATCCACAAAATAAACCGTTATTAGTAATTGAAAGTAAAAAAACAGGGAAATATTTTGAACTCCCTGCGAATCTTAACGCTAATAAAAAGTATCAAAAAATATCTATTGATAAATTGCTATCTGATGAAAACATCAAATCAGCAATTTTACAGGTAAAAGAATATTGCGAAGATTTAGTTTGCAATTATGGAGCAATTACAAATGGAGATGTGTGGATTATTTTTAAAGTTACTCCCACAAATCAAAAACCATGGAAGAAGCTTCCCGCATTTGTAATTAAAAATCTTGATTTTTTTGTAAATGACTACACCACAGCAATTAATATTTTAGGATATACTAATGTAACAGAACAAAATTCCATACAAAACAATATAGGTGTCTCAAAAAAAAATTATTCAGAAGTTTTTTTTCCAAAACATAAAATAATTGCTTACGATACTTTAGTTACGACAAACTTTTATTCTGGTCCATTCAGTGCAATATCAAGAAAATTTTTAGGGCCAATTCCTATTCATGATGCAGAATTTATGGATAAATGTTATGTAACAAATAAAGGTCAATATGATAAATTACAAAAAAATGTTCATGGTTTTCTTCATGATTCATTAACCCCATATTTCTTAAATCAAGGATTTCGTGATTTTACTGTTGACAATAATGGTGGAGCTTTTGGGACTAATATCGTAAAAACAATAAAGCAGGAAAATCTAGATAATGTAATGATTCTTTTTGGAGGTCGAGGTTCAGGAAAATCAACATTTCTTAAAAGGTTTTTGTTTCATGTTAAACCTAAAGAAATCAATATCTATTCAGAAGTTTCTCTTGTAGATCTTATTGATGCATCTCAAACAACAGAACAATTGAGCAACGAAATTTGGGAAAAAGTAAGAAATACTATTGACACAACAAATATAAGAAATGGTAGTAGGGATGAAATAATTGATTTATTTAAAGAAGAATTTGCTATTTACAAAAAACAAATTTTATTAGGACTTGCAGAAGAAAGTGAGGAATATCAAAAACTTCTAAGAGATTTTTTATTAAAAAACTTAAATGACACAAAATTATTTTGTGAAAAAATAAGTACAAAACTTAAAAATAAAAATAAGGGGTTAATTATTTTCCTTGATAACATGGATCAATTAAATCCTGATCTACAAGAGCTTTGTTATTTAACTGCTATTGAAATTGCAAAGAAATTAAGTTGTTTAGTTATTATTTCTATGCGTGAAGAACGATATTATAATGCCAAAATTAAAGGAGCTTTAGACGCATATCACACTCCTGGTTTTCATTTAGCTGCACCAATAATTCCTGAAGTACTAATAAAAAGAATTATTTATATTCTGAGAAAATTAGATGCATGCAATGATATTGATTTAGAATATGGAATTAAGTCAAAAGAAGACTTAGAAACAATTAAAAGCTTTCTTAAGATTTGTATATTCCAATTAAAAAAGAATGACTCTCATATTTCACTTTTTTTAAGATATGCAACTCACGGGGATGTTAGACAAGCACTTGAATTTTTAAAAAGTTTCCTTTCATCGGGTTACACTAATGTTCTAGAAATTGCTCAATACCCATATTGGACTTTTAGCATTCATCAAGTTATTAAGCCAATGATGATTCCCGATAGGATATTTTATGACGAATCTCTTAGTAGAATTCCAAATATTTTTAGATTACGTAATGATGTTAATAGTTCTCATTTTACAGGAATGAGGATTTTAAATTTACTTTCTCAAAAAATGTCTGCAAATGCAAATGGTTTTGTTGATTCAAAAATTTTCTTGCAAGAGTTTGTCGAGAAATATCAACTTATAGAAGATTGCGAATTAAATTTGGATATCTTTATTAGAAATGGATTAGTGGAATGCAGCAATAGATTAGAAGAATTTTCCAAAGAAGTTGATAGTATTAAAATAACAGCTTTAGGACTTTATATTTTAGAAAGTTTATCATATAGTTTTGCATACATTGATTTAATTTCCATTGATAGCGGTGTGTTTATTGAAGAATTCAGCAATTATTTATCTGTTAGTGCAAACGATGAAATTAATTTAAAAAACCAAAATAAAATTCTTGATCGAATGCAACTGAGAATTGAAAGAGCAGAACAATTTATAAAATATTTGGAAGAACAAGAAAATGAAGAATTTGAGCATTTAAATTTGAATATTTCTGAAATTCATTTCACAGAAAAACTAAGGAAGTCATTTAGCGAAGAAAAGTCAAGAATATTGGAAAGTGCGAAAAAGAATCAGTAAAATAACTGCCTTTAACAGCTACATCGGATTTAGACAATAGGCTTAATGAAAAAAAATGGTTTTGTTTGGAATGATTTAGCAAATCCGAATAATGGGCTTAATTTAGTCCAAAACCCGCTGTTGTAGAGGGAGGTTAGGTTCAATTAAAACAAACCACAATGCCAAGACTATTAAAAAATGACACTGTAAGATTGATTGAGGCTAGTATAGAAACCCTAGGTCTAGCACAATTTGGCATATGTACATTTAGAAGAGATCAGTTAAAAATTGAACAAGTTCGTTATTCAGCTGAAGTTGGACTTATCGGTTGTGCAATTGAGTTAATGATGAGTTCTGTAATTATTCAAGCTTTAGGTAAAAAAAGTATTTACAGAGATTATGAAAGTGGAAAATATAAAACGGCATCTGAAATTTTAGCTGATTTCAGGACTCTACTTCGTCAATCATCATCAAACACCTTATTCTTAATTAATGGAGTAACTAATCCTCAAGAACATATCAATAAGCTACTGGATTTAACCAATAGATTTCAGTTAATTATTACAAGTCGAGCAAATGGGTTACATAATGGTTACGGCTTAAAATATGAACTTGTTGCATCTCTATTTCAAAGCGTTTCAGAGTTTTTCCAATTAGTTTCTCAATCAAATAATATAAAGCCATATTTAACTAGAATTCCAGAATTGGTAGGTATTAAAATAGACAGAAATATACTAATAGATGACCTATATAATCAGCTTAAAGATACCAAAAACGCACAAGACCAAAAAAGCCTAATATCTTCCTTATTTCTAATCTTGCCAGAAATTCCTAAAAATATGCCAGAATGGATAGAGAAATTTGAAAGTATAAATGTTGCACCTAAAAAAAATGATATTGTATATTTAATAGATGCTTTAGAAAAAGCTAACCCTGTTGCTTTAAATAAGGTTACTGATACGAGCAGTCAACTTAATGTTAGAATTGTTGGACGTGATATAGAAGGCGCTATTCCTATTACCGCACATTTTTTAAAATCAGAATTCACTCAAATTCGTGATCAATTTTACGCTGATATTGCTACTGCAAATGGTAGATTAAATAATAAACAACTTGATTTACCACCAAAATCATCAATATACAATGCCTTTTCATTTAGTGTTGTGGAATTGCAAATTCTTGAAAGTAATAAGAAATTTACAGCTCATCAATCTTGGCCCTTCATTGTCGCGGCAATTGACGTCCCTAAGAACAATACACCAGCGCCATATTGGTTTCTTATTCGTCTTACTGAGGATTTAGGACAACTAAAATCTTGTTTAAAAAAAGCAGCAAAATTTGGCAACAGTTCTTTGAAAAAAACATAATAATTGTACTTGGAGGCATAGAGGCTATAGAACAAGACCAATACATTGATGCACAGTCTGTTTTTATTCAACAAATAATTTCAGATACCAACACTTTTAATGAAAACCTTGAAAGACTTGAAAATCTATATAGAAAAAATGGTCTAAATGGTCTAAACCAAGACTATGAAAATGACCTCAATGACTTTTTTAGGGAAGAAATATCTATCATCGAATTACTTACAAAAATCAAACAAGATGAAAGTTTAGACAACACTTGTAAAAAATATTGGGTTGCAAAGTTAACATCACTTCTTCCGGAAAAGGATGATTTCCCAATTCTAGCAAACATATTGGATAATTCTGAATTTCAAAACGCGCATACAAATATTCGAAAAGTCTTTAGAGCAAAAGATTTTGCCGACTATGGACCTAAAGTAAAAAGCACTTAACACTTTTTTTGCGTCAGGCGAGCTGAAGTACTAACTTGGATCTTTGTACTTCTATAAAATTTCAGTAATTAAATGTATCTTTATACTTCGAAACCCACCCGAACACAAAGCTTGAAAACGTTATTACATAAAAAAGCCTGATCTCACGACCAGGCTTTCCCATATAATCCAAAAAAGGTTACCAATCAAAATCAGATTATTTATTTTTTAAATTTTGATATTCGTTTCAAAAGGAGTGAAACCGTAAAACTTACTGTTGCTCCCACAACCGCTAAGATAATCGTTTTTATAATATCTTCGGAAAGGATATTGGGTACAATACTCAACAAAGTTCCCGTTGCGGTTCCTATCGGAAGATTATTATTCGATTCCATCACGTGCTTTGTTAAGGTTATTTTCTTGATTATCATCCGTTACCCCGAGAGCAGTCGAGGAACTATCTGCTGAGGTGTCAACCGTTACTTGGCTAACCGCCGATATAACCCCACCCGCAACAGCTACATATCCTGCAACAGTTACAACTCCCACAGGCAAAGCCACTGGCGCAGCAAGAATACTTCCGCTAATAGCAAGTAAAGCCAATCCAATACTTCTCAAGACCTTAAAAAACTTCGGGGTCGGCGCTTTTACTCTTTCAATTAATTTCATAATTTATCTATTGTTTTTTCCTTTTCATCTTGCAAAGAATCAAAGGATTTAGATTGAATAATTATTTTAACTACTTCGTTGCGTTCCAAAACTGGGTAAACCAAAGCTTTCAGTTTTTTCAACGCTTTTCGGGAAGAACTTCCTTTCCCAATTCCGATTAGGTTTGTCACGGGAGCAATACAGCCCAATAATTCTGTTTTGGCATCATTGGCGGGATGAATTAAAATCAAATCTCTACCCGGAACATTTATCAAATGCAAGTGCCATTGAAACTTTGGGCTGAACCGCTTCTGCAAAACATATTCCCCTTCAGGAACACAGGAAATTCGCTTTTGGTTTTCCAACCAAGGGAGCTCGATGGTATAACAAACTAATGTGCCGTTCCGTTCTAATGTTCCTTGTGTTCCCTCGGGAAAATAAGTTCGGTTTAAAACCAAAACCATACTACTGACCGCTTACCTGAACCAGAGACAATGGGTTGTAAGCTCCGTTTTTCAACGAATACATCTTGCCATTTACCTCTTGGTAAAACTCCACTCCCAGAGCCAAAAACAACGGTTTTGTGCTGTTTGCCGTTACTGCATTCACTTGGCTAATAGCCACCGTTGGAGTAGCATCCCAGGGAAGAATAGCCGTTTCTGAATTGGAAACCACAAACGTTTCTGCCTCAAAATCAATTTCAGCACCAGCGGAAATAATTTTGAAATGCGTGGTTCCTCCCGGAGCAGCAATCATATTCAATGGAACAAATGGCGCAATGTCTACCGAGATATCCCCGGAAACACGATCAATAGAGCCAACATAGGGAGCAAACAAAGTGGTCCTTAATTTCCCTCCAATATTGAAATCAAAACCGGCAAGTAATTCCGCTTCTCCGTCAATCACGTTTCTGAGTCCCCTGTCGTTGGTTGCATCCGCTTGGATTACCTTAACCATAGCCTGAGTCAATCTGCTTACCATTCTGCCATCCGCAGAATTGATAAGCAAGGTTCTTAAAGCGGTGCGCAATGTTTTTCCGGCTTTACCCGCCCTCCCGAATTCGGAACCGTTTTCTCGGGTTCTTTGGAACGCGGGATCGTTCGCAATTCGGCTCGCCTCAATTCCTCCTTTTTCTCTGGCCAAATGGCCATCTTTAGTTTTGTAAAAAGTAATATCCCCGATAGTACCTTTCAATTTAATTATGCCTTTCTGTCTTGCCATAACTTTAAATAATTTAGATTAATAATTGCTCAAATCATCATTCTGCTGCAACATTCCCGATTGATTAGGAAGCAAATTTTAGCCAATTAAACCACTTAAAAAAGGAAGGGCGTTCATGATGTCATGCAGTGGTAAAAATGGCGGATACTGCCTTATTTGTCATGTTTATAAATGATAAATTGATACAAATTGAAATTCAAAACAATAAGAATATTCATTAATTTTATTTTCCAAAATAAGAAGCAATCAATAGTTACTCAAAGCCTAATCAAAAGTATAGATAGTGTATGAAAATCGAACCGAAGAGAGTGTGTATCTACCCAAAAGACATACAACGCATAACAGGTAAAAGTTATCGTCAAAGTATAAGATTGATGCAGAACATTAGAAAGGACCTTAATAAGCTCGAAAAAGAGTTTGTGAGTATTGAGGAATTTTGCCAATATACCAGTTTAAAAATAGAACTGGTTCAGCCATTAATTATTGGGTAAAAAGTTAAAAACCTATTCAATTTTTGAACTACTTAATCAATAAAAATTCTTATATTTGTGTATTAAGATTTGTCAAAAAAAGAATGCTTTTTTTGAGGTTCAAAATCGAGACCCTAGTATATTATTTTGCTAAACCCCTATAAAATATAGGCTGAATAAGGATTTTCGAATCCCTCTTTCTCCGCGAGCTGAAAAGCAAATGATTACAAAACCCACTAAATTCAAGGATTTAGTGGGTTTTTTCTTTTGCAGGATATTCAAATTATTCATTTAATCTCAAAGTTTTGGTGTCTTTCGAGGTGTCACTTAATTATAAAAAAATCTAGTGACACCTATCTCGGAAACCACCAGTACAACAAGATGTTCAATACATATTCAAAATATGTACATCTTGTTTGTAATTATTAGAAAATTTAAATTTAATAATAACTAAAAGGTTACCACTTATGAACACTACTGTATCCGTTCTCTTTTACATAAAGAGATCAAAAACCAACAATGAGGGCATCTGCCCTATTTACACTAGAGTAACAATCCAAAGCAAACGATTTGAATTTAGTACCAACAAATATGTGAATCCTGAAAGATGGTCAGGAGAATGCACTAAAGTTAAGGGTACTAATGAAGAAGCAAGAACAATAAATAGCCATCTGGATTATTTAAAAAATCAAGTTTTGGAAGCCGAAAAAAGATTATTCAAAAAAGACATTCAAATTACTTCTGAAAATTTGAAGAATGAATTATTCAGTTTGAATGAAACAAAACGGATGTTAGTGCCAATCTTTCAGGACCATAACAACAAAATCAAAGAACTGGTTGGCAAAGAATATGCACCAGGGACATTAGAACGGTATAAGACATCTTTGAGTCATACTATTGAGTTTTTGCAATGGAAATACAAAGTTTCCGATATCGAGATTACCAAAATAGATCATGCCTTTGTAACCGATTACGAATTTTGGTTAAGAAGCGTTCGAAACTGCGCCAATAACACAGCCGTAAAATACATTAAGAACTTCAACAAAATAATCAAGATTTGTCTGGCCAATGACTGGCTCGACAAAAATCCATTTGCAAACTATAAATCAAAAGTTAAGGAAGTCGAGAGGGTTTACTTATCTGAAAACGAAATTCAAAACATCATAGACAAAGATTTAGAAAACGAAAGATTATCCCTGGTACGCGATATCTTCCTTTTTAGCTGTTTTACGGGTCTGGCATACATTGATGTCAAAAACTTAACAAAGTCGCATATAAGCATTGGTATCGATGGTGAGAAATGGATATTCACCCACAGGCAAAAAACAGAATCCGCTTCCAAAATTCCAATCCTCCCAGTAACACAAATCATTATTGATAAATACGAAGATCATCCACAAAGTGTAAATCAGGATAAACTATTGCCTATATTGAGTAACCAAAAGATGAATGCTTATCTAAAAGAAATTGCAGGCATTTGCAAGATCGAAAAAGAATTAACCTTCCACATTGCCCGACACACTTTTGCAACCACTGTAACGCTTACAAATGGCGTTCCTATTGAAAGTGTGAGTAAAATGCTGGGACATAAAAATTTACGCACGACACAGCACTACGCAAAAGTCTTAGATAAAAAAGTAAGTGAAGACATGATGATCCTTAGAAACAAATTCAATCAAACCGATCTAAAAAACAGTAAAAAAATAAGCTAAATATATAAAATAAGCTTTTTTATTACAAAACAAATAAGTTTTGTTTGGTTTTTATCTTAAAAATCTGATAATATGTATTGTTTTTTTAATTTATTTGTAGAAGATTATAAACCTACAGATAAATTTTAAAGGAATGAATGAATTTCAAAACCTTTTATTAGAGGAATTTACAACAAAAGTAAATAATCTCGATAATGCTCAAAATGACCAAATCAACCAAACTGTAGACTTCATCATTTGGGCTGAAAGCAAAGTAGAAGAATTACACAAATGGCTAAAACATTTCACTTTTGAAAATGAAGAGGATGAAATTTATTTTTTTAAGGAGACAAAACCCCGGATAATTTCAAAATTAATTTTTCAAAAAGAGGTTCTCAGAATTGAAACAAATGCTCCATTGGGAAAAGTCCAAAAAAAGATTTTCTTCGAAAAGGCAATTAAAAAACTATCGAGTATTTCTTCAACAGAAATTAAATTTTATCAATATTATAGATCGGCAACCAGAGAATTAGATAATGTATATTTTACTCGAAAAACTAAAAAGAACATTTTAGAAACAGAATGTTTTCTGATAAATACCGATTTAAGACTCACAACTTGTTATGATTATAAAGTTGCAAAAATAATAGCGAATGACGATTTAGTAAAATACCTGGAAAAAGAGTTGCAAAATTTAGAGGACAATTATAAAGTACATAAACACAATTCAAAATTACACTGGTCCGGTACAAAAACAGATCTAGTAGAATTAATCTATGCTTTGCATTCTCAAAAAATAATTAATAACGGAAAAACAGACATCAAAGAAATTGCAACAGAATTAGGAAAAGCATTTAATATTGAACTCAATGATAGTATTTATAGAAGCTTCATTGACATCAAAGGTCGAAAAAATTCCAAAACTAAATTCATTGACAGCTTGTCTAAAAATTTCAACAAACAAATTTTAGATGAAGATTTTTAAGGCAATGGATTTCAGCCCCAATAATACAAGGCTTTTCATTATTTAATGCAACAAAACTACCAACCTTCGGACTCATTGGTAATAACCTCAAAAACATTCTTTTTACCTCAACAAAAATGCTGAAATTCAAAATCAATAATTATTTTTAAATCTCGAAAAAAAATTGATGAAAAAATTCGCCTATTAATACTGTGTTTTGGTACATATTGATATAAAATAACGCCCAACCTTCGGACACATTGGATGTTTATTCAAAACAATTACGATTATTTTGTTGCTGTAATTTAACTACAAACAAAATGAAAATACATCCAAAAAAACTATTCCCTGAAGTTGACAATCACGAGCTACTTCATCATCAACCCATCACCAAAAAAGATTTACTCAATTTTAGCAATTTGATCCTTGCTGAAATTCAAGAAATGGTTGGCAAACAAGAGAAGCAAGCAAATTGGCTCAAATCTTCAGAAGTTCGAAAACTACTCAAAATTT
The DNA here is from genome assembly GCF_040045115.1 of Flavobacterium adhaerens. Lineage (NCBI taxonomy): Bacteria > Pseudomonadati > Bacteroidota > Flavobacteriia > Flavobacteriales > Flavobacteriaceae > Flavobacterium > Flavobacterium adhaerens. Next base: position 43,461 of record NZ_JBDLZX010000016.1, read on the forward strand.
CTCCAGGCACTTTACAAAACCTTAGAATAAACGGAACCATTGCCTACACTAAAATAGGAAGTATCATTTACTATGCAAGTTCCGATATAAACAAACTATTAGAATCCAACAAAGTCGATGCAACTGTTACTTTATTCAATCCTAAATGGCTAGTGAGATGAATTACATAAAGCATCTCACAGGATTTTTTGAAAAAGTGGCAATAGATAAAACACTTAATCCAACACACATAAGTTTGTATATAGCACTATTTCAATTCTGGAATTGCAATCGGTTCAAAAATCCAATTAGCATATCTCGGGATGAGGTAATGCGAATAAGCAAAATCAGTTCCAAAGCAACTTATCATAAGTGTTTAAAAAACTTGCATTTTCTAGGGTATATCAACTATGAGCCATCCTATAATCCATTCAAAGGAAGTCACGTGTACCTTTTCAATTTTTCGGATGACTTAAAACCAATTCCCAAAAATGAAAAAACAACAATATCAAAAAACGAACCTGTTTTTGAACTAGTCAATGAACAAGCACAAGACAAGCTTTATACTAGTAGTGATACAAGTAATCAGACAGGTATTGAACAAGCGCTAGTATCTTATATAAACAATACAAACATACCAAACATTTCAAACGATTTAAAGAGTATAAACTTGGACGAGCAAGCAAAAAAAATTGAAAATGATGATGGTTTTTTAAAAAACGAGACTGCCGAAAAAAAAGAAAAAAGTTCCGCCAAAAAAGAAAAGACGGAGACTTTAGCCGATGATAATCGGCAAATTTCTCCGTCTTTCGCCGACACCGAAAAAAAACAAACTGAAAAAAGTCTGCAAAAAGAGTTAACACCAACAATCGAAAATGTCAAAGCTTATTTTCTCAATCAGAACTTTCCGGAAATTGAAGCCATTAAGTTTTTTAATTACTTTTCCAGCAACGGTTGGCTAGTCGGTGGTAAAACCCCGATGGTCGATTGGCAGGCATCAGCACAAAATTGGATATTAAACGCACCTAAATTCATTTCAAATGAACCACCACAATCCAACAGAGCAAAACATCTCAACACAGGAACAGACAAAGACTATTCCGAGCCATTATAATTATCAGGAAATCATCCTTTGGCTCGAAAAAAAAGGTCTCGAATTATACGGTAGTCATTTCAAAATACTCGAAAGCGATTATCCCATAATTTACAAACTCATTGCTTATTTCGTCAAAGACGAACCAGCCTGTTTTCAATATGGTATAAATAGCAACAAAGGAATTTTACTTTCTGGACCAATCGGCTGTGGCAAAACATCGCTAATGAACCTAGTGAAACACCTCACTCCTGCCGAACATAAATTTTTCGTAAAACCCTGCCGAGACATTAGTTTTAAATTTATCCAGGATGGCTACCAAATCATTCACAAATACAGTAAAGGAAAACTATATGAATCTGAACCCAAAACAATCTGTTTTGATGATCTAGGTACAGAAAACAACCTGAAATATTACGGAAACGAATGCAACGTGATGGCAGAAATTTTATTAAACCGGTATGACATTTTCACTACAAAAAAAATCCAAACACACATTACAACAAACTTATCAGCAAGTGAAATAGAAAAACACTACGGCAATCGAGTTCGGAGCCGATTAAGAGAATTATGCAATTTAATAGCCTATGATAGAAATACAACAGACAAAAGAAAATAGAAATTAAGTTTGGGCAATACAATTGCTTAATTACCAAAACTAAAATAGTATTTTTTGTCGCAAATAGCTACCATATTTGCGACAAAAACTTAAAAAAAACACCATGCAAATCATTGATAATAAAGCGATTTTAAAAATTAAAAAAGCCAATAGGGGCTCGCTATTTTTCACTGAATATTCATTGTCTTTTGGTTCGAACAAAGCCGTCACAAAAGCATTGAAAAGATTAGTTTTTAAAGAAATGATCTCCCGAATGGATTAGAATTATCACGCGTCAGGCATTAAAAAAAGATACAGATGAATAATGGTTGGCATTACTTGATAATCGTAGAATTGTTGCCTACACACAAATTGCAGAAAATACAGAAATGAGGACAATGAAATCTAAATTCACAAGTCACAATACACACTAATAGTAACTCAATAAAATCACTTATCCGTTTTGAATAGGTTATTTTATCAAAAATAAGTAGATTTACGAGTTTATGTGGAAAGCTCGATGCCTTTGCAATAGCTGAATCTACAATTTAAACAAAAACAAGAATGACCTTCAACGAAGATTCCCGAGTAAAAATTCCAGCCCTATTGCATTTAATGCGTTTGGGATATAAATACATTTCTTTAAATCAGCAAAATAGAATTGAAGACAACAACATATTCCCTTCTGTTTTTATTCCGAAAATAGCCGCTTTAAACGGAATTACAGAAATAGAAGCCCAACGTATTTTAGACGAAATCAATCTGGAACTGGATTATGAAGACTTGGGTAAAAAATTTTACGAGCGTTTAACTGCTACTTCTGGAGTAAAGCTGATTGACTTTGCTAATTTTTCCAATAACGAATTTCATGTAACCACCGAGCTGACTTGCAAAGTTGGTGACGAAGAATTCCGTCCCGATATTACGATTTTAATTAATGGAATGCCGTTGGCGTTTATCGAAGTAAAGAAACCCCACAACAAAGAAGGAGTCATTGCTGAGCGAAACCGTATTAACAAGCGTTTTGCGAACAAACATTTCCGACGTTTTGCAAATATCACACAGTTATTGGTTTTCTCTAATAACATGGAATACGAAGACGGAATTGTTGAACCAATCTTCGGGGCTTTTTACGCCACGCCTGCTTATGAGCAGGTACACTTCAACTATTTCAGAGAAGATGCCGATTATCCTGTAAAGCAAAGGCTTTTGACCATTGATGAGCAATCAGAGAACGCACTGTTAAAAGACAACAACCTGATTGTGATAAAAAACAGTCCGGAATACATTACTAATAAGCAAGAAAACACACCAACCAACCGTATTCTGACCTCTTTGTTCAGCAAAGAACGATTACAGTTTTTATTGCAGTTTGCCATTGTGTATGTAGAAGAAGAAAACGATGGAAAAGTAACGCATCAAAAGCACATCATGCGTTACCCGCAGTTGTTTGCGACCCAAGCCATTGAAGCTAAACTAGAATCAGGCCAAAACAAAGGCATCATCTGGCATACCCAAGGTTCGGGTAAAACCGCTTTGGCTTATTACAACGTAAAGCATTTAACGGCTTACTACGCCAAAAAACAAATCATTCCGAAATTCTATTTCATTGTCGATCGTCTGGATTTGTTGATTCAGGCTTCAAGCGAATTTGCGAATCGCGGACTAAAAGTAAAGCAGGTTAATTCTAAAGAGGATTTCATCAAAGATTTACGAGTAGTAGGCGCCTTACACAATGATTCAGGGGTTCCTGAAATCACGGTGGTTAACATTCAAAAATTTTCGGAAGATGCGGTTTCTGCCAAAGATTTGGTGTACGATATCAATGTGCAAAGAGTTTACTTTTTAGACGAAGCGCACCGTAGTTACAACCCCAAAGGAAGCTATTTAGGACATTTGTTCAATTCTGATCGTTCGGCGGTAATGATTGCTTTGACCGGAACGCCTTTGTTGAAGGAAGTAGCTAAAGAGTATGATTCAAAATTGTTGTTCGGTAACTACATTCATAAGTACTACTATAACATGTCCATTGCCGATGGCTATACCTTGCGATTGATTCGTGAGCAGATTGAAGGAAACTTCAAAATGGAAATGAAGGATGTGATGGATCAAATCAAAGTATTGCAAGGCGATATTACAACACGACAAATTTATGCACACTCAAGGTTTGCAGCTCCATTATTAGATTATATCACAAAAGATTTGATAAAATTCCGTAGAGACCAGCAAGATAGTTCTTTAGGAGGAATGGTAGTTTGTGATTCTGCTGATCAGGCCAAAGAATTATTCCGTTTATTTCAGGAAAAATATGGCATGCAGGAAACAGATGCCAGCATTTTAATGGCTGCAGAACCAAAACCAAAATACGGTTTACATGAAGCTCCTTCTTTAACCGCCGCTTTAATTTTGCACGACGAAAATGACAAAGCCACCCGTAAAGAGTTAATTAAAGCATACAAGAAAGCAAAAGTAGATATTCTATTTGTTTACAATATGTTACTTACTGGTTTTGATGCGAAAAGATTAAAGAAATTATACTTGGCTCGTGTCATTCAGGATCATAATTTATTGCAAACTTTAACCCGTGTAAACCGTCCATATAAAAAATACCAATACGGTTATGTAGTAGATTTTGCTGATATATCTAAAGCATTCGACCGAACAAACAAACTCTATTTTGATGAGTTGCAGGAACAGTTGGGGGATGAAATGCAAATGTATTCCCACCTGTTTAAATCGGAAGAAGAAATTCAACAGGAAATTCAGGAGATCAAAGAAACCTTGTTTCATTATGATACCCAGAATCGAGAGCTATTCTCCCAACAGATTGCACAACTAACCGATAAAAAGGAGTTGATGCGGTTGATAAAAGCCTTGCGTACCGCCAAAGAGCTCAAAAACATCATTGCCCTCAATGGTTATGACGCCTTGGATGGTGTCGCTGATTTTGATATTTGGAATCGTTTGCTTTCGGAAGCACAAAACCGTTTGGATAATCTCAATTTTGTGGAAAGTATTGGTAATGAAGAAGCTTCTGCCAATTTACTCAATACAGCCTTAGAAGATATTGTTTTTCAATTCATAAAAGTAGATGAAAGCGAATTGGTCCTAGCCGATGAATTCAAAAACATTTTGCGCAAAACAAGAGAATCACTCCAACATAATTTCGACCAATCTGACCCACAATTCGTAAGTTTGCGCGAAGAATTGGAACGCATTTTCAAAAAGAAAAATTTAAGTGAAGTTTCACAGGCGGATATGATCGAGAACATGCATTTACTGCAAAAGATATACGACCAAGCCAAAGAACTCAACCGAAAAAATGCTTTACTGAAAGCCAAATACGAAAACGACGAAAAATACACCCGCATTCACAAAAGATTGAGCGAAAAAGGTATACTCAATGCCAAAGAGATGCAACTGCACAAAGCCTTAATGCAGGTAAAACAGCAAGTTGACAACAAACTGGAAGGACAGGAAGATGTATTAAAAAACGAAGCCTACTTTAAACGTTATTTACTACAATTGGTAGTACAGGAATTTAAGAAAAATGAAAAGATTGAAATGGATCAAGAAATGAAAAACAGTGTTTCCAATTTAATTGCAAATGAATATTTACAACAATATCAATACAGATAATACACATGACCCAAGACATTAACTTCATGACTAAAACCAAGGCACTTATCGACAACCTGAAAAGTGTGTGTGCCAATTATGGTTTAGGAAATGACGGAAACGAATTCAAAATTATAACACAGGTATTTTTATATAAGTTCCTTAACGATAAATTCCGATATGCGGTAAAACAGGAAATGCCAGCTTTAAATGAAACTGAAAATTTCTCTACAGCCTTAAAAAATTTAAACGAAAGCGATTATTCTGATTTAGTAGATTCATTAGATCCTAATATTCCACGTTTGCAACCGGAACACCTGATTTCACATTTGTTCATAAAACAAAACGATGCCGATTTCGGAAAATTGTTTGATGATACCCTGCGCCAGATTTCCTTAGAAAATGCTGAAGTGTTCTCGGTAAAATCGTTCTCGGGAGCCAAAGACACCTTGTTTGATGAACTCACACAGTTTATCTCCGATAGTTCGCAACGGGACGCTTTTGCCAAAGCCTTAATCAATAAGTTATTTGAATTTAGCTTTGAAGAAATGTTCGAGCAGAAATACGATTTCTTTGCGACCATTTTCGAATACCTGATTAAAGATTACAATACTGATTCTGGTGGAAAATATGCCGAATATTATACCCCACACGCCGTTGCCCGTATCATGGCTCAGATTATGGTGCCTGAACCGGTAAAAGGCGTAAAAGTGTACGATCCGAGTGCGGGATCAGGAACATTATTGATGAGTATCGCCCACGAAATTGGGGAAGAAAACTGTACCATTTATTCCGAAGACATTTCGCAAAAATCGAGTAATATGCTGCGTTTGAATTTAGTATTAAACAACCTCACGCATTCCATCCCGAATATCATTAAAACCAATACCATTGCACAACCGACCTATTTAGATAAAGACTTCGACTATATTGTTTCAAATCCACCGTTTAAGTTGGATTTCTCCGATTTTCATGCCGATTTAGAAAAGGATGCTTTCAAACAACGCTTCTTTGCCGGAATCCCGAATATTCCGAAAAGCAAGAAAGAATCGATGGCGATTTATTTGTTGTTCATTCAGCACATTATGCATTCGTTGAGCGAAACTGGAAAAGCGGCTATTGTATTGCCTACGGGTTTTATTACAGCTCAAAGTGGTATTGAAAAGAAAATTCGGGAACGATTGATAACCAATGGTTGGCTGCGTGGTGTGGTGAGTATGCCATCCAACATTTTTGCCAGTACGGGTACCAACGTTTCGGTTTTGTTTTTGGATAAAAAAGCCGATAGCGAACACATTATTTTGATGGATGCCTCTAAACTGGGTGAAACCGTAAAAGAAGGCAAAAACCAACGCACGGTATTAACCCCTGCCGAAGAAAACCGCATCATCGAAACCTTTAATGCTAAACAAGCCGTAGAAGACCTTTCGGTAGTAGTGACCAAAGAAGAGATAGCTGCCAAAAATTACAGCTTCTCTGCCGGACAGTATTTTGAGGTAAAAATTGAATATGTAGATATTACTGCTGAGGAATTCTCCAAAAAAATGGATGAATTTGAAAGCCGCCTGCAAAGTCTTTTTGCCGAAGGAAACGCCTTAGACCAGAAAATTCAGGAACAAATTAAAGGGTTGAGCTATGACTAAGGTTACTTTAAAGGTTTTGGGGATAAAGTTTATAGTTCCAATGCGAGATAAACCCAAATTATTTGATGGGAAAATACCGTGGTGTCGAATTGAAGATATTGAAGGCAAGTATATAAATGGAACACAAAGTAACAAATACGTAAGTGAATCAACAATCAATGAAATGAATCTAAAAGTACTGCCGAAAAATAGTATTATTTATTCATGCAGTGCAACGATAGGAGTTGTAGCAATTAATACGGTTGATCTTTGTACAAACCAAACATTTATTGGCTTAATACCTTCAGATAAAATTAACCTTGATTATTTGTATTATCAACTTCTTCTTTATGGGGATTCATTAAAAAAAATAGCATCACAAACAACAATTCCATATATATCCAGAGAGAAATTTGAAAATCTGGAGATTGTTTGGAGGGATTATACTTCTCAAATAAGAATAGCTGATGTTTTATCTGTCTTAGATGATAAAATCGAGTTGAATAATAAAATCAATGCTGAGCTAGAGGCTATGGCCAAAACGCTCTATGATTATTGGTTTGTACAGTTTGATTTTCCTAATACAGAAAGTAAGCCTTACAAATATTCAGGTGGTAAAATGGTTTATAATGAAACTTTGAAGAGAGAAATTCCTGAGGGGTGGGAGGTGAAGAATATAGCGAAAATTGCAAAAATTGTAGATTGTCTTCACTCAAAAAAACCTGACTATTCTGCGAATGATAGAAATAAATACTTGTTGCAATTAGAAAATATTTTAGATAATGGATTGGTTGATATTAGTTATAAATACTTTGTAAGTGATAATGATTATAAAAATTGGACGAGTAGAATTGAAATAAATGAACATGATATTCTCATTACTAACGCTGGAAGAGTGGCTGCAACTGCTCAAGCATCTCAAGAAATTAAGGCGGGTATTGGCAGAAATATAACTGCAATCAGACCACTAAACATAAATCCGACTTATTTCTTTTTGTCTTTTAGAGGGTATGATATTCAAAAGCAAATCAAGTCTAACACCGACCAAGGGGCTTTCTTTAAGAGTTTTAATGTTAAGGGTATAAAAAAATTAAACTTTATTATACCGTCTAAAGAAATTGAAATAGAATTTGAGAAAATAGCATTTAATCTCCGTAGAAAAAGAGAACTTAATTTAAAAGAAAACCAAGAACTTGCTAAATTACGAGATTGGCTGTTGCCTATGTTGATGAATGGTCAGGTTACGGTGGCTGAGGAGCAATTGGGGATGGTTGCTGAGCCAGAATTAGCTTATCATAAAACAAAAGAAGATGCTAAAGAAAATCGGTTTGAATTATGGTTATCCAACCAAAAGCTTGCAGCACGTGGAGATATAGACGAAGTAGTGTTGAGAGAAATTTTCGATGCAATGGATGATGAAGACCAATAAAGAAATTGAACATATTACCAATGATGTTTTGATAAAATATGTCAAACGAGGTGGTGTTTATAAAGTTTTCAACGAAATCATGTTAGGAGAAGGAATCAAGTTTAAAGAAACCCCATCTATTTCTCCTGATTTTGTTGGTGCCCTCACAAAAGGAAATAATAACCAAGTTTATATTATCATTAATAAAAACATTGATAATCTTGGTAGAAAGAATTTTACAATCGCTCACGAAATGGGACATTATTTTTTAAATCATCAGTTACATCAAAATTCAGTTTTTTGTAACAGCAATGATATCGTTGAAGAAGGACACCAACAAAATCCTATAGAACGAGAAGCTAATTATTTTGCAAGCTGTTTACTGATGCCGGAAGAAAAAATAAAACCTGCTTTTTTAATCATTTTAGAAAATCGTAGTAGAAAGAAAATCAAAGATTTTTTGTTGGTCAAAAATGATTACACTTTTGGAGTTTGGCTATTAATCAGAGATGAACTGACCAAACGATACGGAGTTTCAGAAGCTGCTTTGCGATATCGTTTACAGCAATTGAAGTTAGCAAGGTTCGAGTTTACAAAATAAAATGAAGAGTTTATTAAAACAATAAAAAAATATTGAATATCCTAAAGGAATTCTGTATTATATGAAAGTTTAAAAAATGAGATTAGTAGCAGTTTATATTCCAGAAAATTCCTTGCCTCACATTTTTGGAGAAGGACATAGAGGACAAACCTTAAATTTAGGGGGTGAATATTTTTTTACTTTTAATGAAACTTCTGAGGAAATTAGAATTGAAACTAAAGTAAAAAATGATTCTTTTATTCCTAATTTTCATAATAAAGATATTTCACTAATAAGTACTATCGTAGGCCAGAATGGAGCCGGAAAGTCAACCTTGTTAAGGGCTTTAAACCATTCAATTGATCCATCTAGTAAAAAGTTAGTACAAATTTTTGAGAATGAAACTGAAGAAAAAATACAGGTTTTTAATGATACGCTAAAGCCCCTTTCTTTTTCAGAAGATATTGAGATTACTATTATCGATAAAAGGATATTTGAACCATTATATTATTCCCCTAACTTAGATCATGATATAGCAGATGCATGGTCTCCAATAGCATTGATAAATTATTTTAAGGAAGATTTTGAAACCTATTTTTTAGATTCGGTTTCAAGAAATGTTTCTTTTCTCCACGACAAGGTAGTAGACTCTATTAAAGAAGTTTATCATGATTTCCCAGACTATGATTTAATATATGTAAAAGTAAAAAAACATCGTAAATCTTTTTTCAGAGCTACTTATATTGAATCGAACTTTGGAACTCCTCATCGAGGTGATGCGTTAAAAAATGAAATTGAAGGGGAATTATCCAGATTAGAAGACTCAAACTATGGTAATAAAAGTTATAGTCGCGAGGAATTGATAAAGATGTTGGAAAACAATGTGAAATTTTTAAACAGTGAAAGTTTTACTGAAATGTTTACCAAACTATGGAATATTGATGAATATAAATTTTTAGACGATTCAGGTTATGATAATATACACAACGCGACAAGTTTCTTAAAAAATATTGAAGTAACAATTTTAAGTTATTTACTGGTAGGTGCTGTTTTTCCTCAACATGGTCTCGGGGGAGGCTTGAGTTTTGATAAAATTATTAACGCAGGATCTTTTAAAGAAAGGCTAAATGCTTTTTTAGAATTGTATTTAGTAAATGAGGAGAAAATTATTACCGAAAGAATCAAAAATAATGTAGAGATAGACGTGTCTAATATTGATCCAATTGTTAAGATTATTGAGGAAGATAAGTTTTCAAAGATATCTGGAGTTGATTTAAATCCAATAAAGGAGCGCATGATTTCTGATACTCATGGATTAGGTGAAATTTATATATTTTATAGTAAACTAGAGGAATTTTGCAAAAATGAAAATATTGTTTTTGATGGTGAAAGTCTAATTTATAACATAAAGGACAATGAAACTAAGATGCTTTTTGATGAATTAATGTATGCTTATAAATATGTTTTAAAATCTTTTCCAAAATCACCAGTTACAAAATCTTTATTAGAATTTAGTCCTTATAAAAAGCTTTCTACGGGTGAAAAAGCCATTTTAGATTTCTATTCTTCGCTTTATAATTATATTGATGTCAATAAAGAAAGTAAACATTTAAATTATGAATATTTCTTATTGTTATTAGACGAGCCTGATTTAGGATTTCATCCACTTTGGAAAAAAAAGTTTATTGAAGCGATTTCAGCTACTTTGCCGATACTTTTTTCTAAAATGACACCACATGTGTATAATGGTACTGATTACGTAAAAGTTAGAAAAAATCCAATCATCCAAATAATTTTTACAACCCACGATCCACTAACACTTTCAGATGTACCCAATAATTCAGTAGTTTACTTAAAAAAAGAAGGTGGTTTTTCTAAAGTTTTGAAAAAGGATGATTGGGACAGACCTCAAAAAACTTTTGGGGCTAATATTCACGAATTGCTAGCAGATTCTTTTTTTGTTGAAGATGGATTGATTGGAGAGTTTGCAAAGGGCAAAATTCAGGATTTGGTTATGTATCTTACTTTCAAAGAAGAATTACCTGAAGATGAAAAAAAATGTAAGCCTAATGAAGTCTGGAATGAAAGCACTGCTTCTAAATTAATTCAATTAGTTGGAGAACCTGTTATTAAGGAAAGACTTCAATCATTATTTGATCGTAAATTTTCTATCATTGAAAAAGAAGCTTTAGAAAAGAGAATTGAAGAATTGCAACTACAACTTAAAAAATTTGAATGAGAAGAATTTTAATAGATGCAAGTTTAGAACAAAAAGCTGAAGAATTTGCAAATGGGTTATTTACATCTAAGAAAGGCAATTTTAAAAATCCAATTTCTAATTTAGAAACACTTAGAGATAGTTTAGGGATAATAAAATACAAAGTTGAAAGAGCTTATATTCAGAAAATTATAGATGATTATCCGAAAATTTTGAAAGCTTCTCCTTCTAAAATGAAAGAGTTAATAACTGAATTCGATAAGCTAAATAACGGAGGAATTTTAGAGAAGAAAATAAAGCCAAAAGATAAGTTGAAATTCCATGAAAGGATTGTTAAAGCAATGCGCTATGATGAATTACGAAATTCAGAATTCAAGCATTTTGTAGAGGCTACGGGTATTAAATCATGTGTGTATTGTAACTCACAATTAGCTGTTGTAACAAGTTTTTCTTATTACGATAAAAAACACAAAAAGAGAAAGCCTAAAACAATGGCTAAATTTGAATTGGATCATTATCATTCCAAATCTAAATATCCTTTTTTGTGTACATCATTTTATAATCTTTATCCAGTATGTGGTAATTGTAACAGGGCAAAATCTGATAAACCTATAAATTTTGAACTTTATACCACTGAAGTTAATGATGTAGATGTTTTTAAATTTTGGTTAGATGATCAGTCGATACTCGAATATTGGTTAGACACAGTACCTAACCATTCCAAATTAAAAGTTCATTTTGAGAGTGTTGATGGAAATTTTACTTATTTGAATGAGTATAACAAAATGTTTGCAATACAAGGAATATATGAAACCCAAAAAGATGTTGCAGAGGAACTTCTCCATAAAGCAAAAGTATATTCTAGAGCATACAAAAAAAGTTTAGTAGACAATTTTAAAGAATTATTTCCAGATGATGCAATATTAAATCGTCTTATTATTGGAAATTATGCTAGTGAAGCAGAAACACATAAACGCCCAATGGCGAAATATTCTCAAGATTTAGCGAAGCAATTGGGGTTAATATAAAAAGGTAGAAAAATGAGTATTGATACTATAATCAAAGAAATTAACATTTGGGATTCATGGGCAAATGCCTACAATAAATTTATACCACAATTTATCGAAGAAGCAAAAAATAAAAACAATTGGCAGGATTGGGATAAAGAACTGTTTTTTGAGTTTTTTGAAAGGTCTAATGATCAATGTGTATCTTCATTAAAACAAGGATATTACACCAAAGTTGAAAAGGAAGCAATCAAACTGAACTGGTCAGATTTAGCGCCATTATTAAAAAAAATTGCTGTTCAACAAGACCAATTAGATTTGGATACCTACGGTCAAATAAAAAAATGGATTAGTAATTACACCAAACAAAACAGAAAAGCTGCAACAAATAGATTAATTGCAAGTCTACAGCCTAATTTATTATGCACAGTGGTTAATGAAGGTGCATTGTGGAATTTAATGCGGAAAATAAATGATGTTGAACCTAAGGCAAGCTTACAAATATCTTGGAACTGGTTTAAAGATAGTAATACTGTTTTAGAATATTTTAAAAACCAATTGGGACAAAAAGATGCTTATAAAATAGTTACCTACCCTTGGCAAACTTATGAACTTTTGATAAAAAAAGAATCTTCAATAAATTCAAATGAAATGAGTGAAATAGATCAAACTGAAAATATAAAAGCACTTTTAGAATACAAAAAACAAATCATCTTACAAGGTCCTCCAGGTACTGGTAAAACCAAATTAGCTAAAGAAATAGCTGAATCCTTTGTTTTCCCTAATAAAGATATTGATATTTTGTATTTTAAAAATATAGTCTTAACATTAAAAAACTTCAAATCAAGAATTAATTATAACTCAATTGTTATTGAATCAGTTAAAGATGAAATGATTTATTTTGAAGGTACTAGATCAGTACCCAAATATAGTTTTCCTGTTAAGGAGTTGTATGATTGTTATATTAAAAAAGACTATTTAGGATCTAATTTCGTAGAATATCCACAATACGCCAAACGATCATTAGTTTGGAATATTGTTGATACATTTCATACTTCAATTATGGATGATCAATGTAAATTAATTCAGTTTCACCCAAGTTATACCTACGAAGATTTTGTTCGTGGTATTGTAGCAGATTCCAAAGGAGATAGAATTGAGTACAAAAATGTGAATAAAACATTGGGGTTATTTGCAGAAGATGCACTAAGAAATTACAAAGTGAGTAATAATGTTTCTTCAGCAACTAATATAGATACATGGATTGATTCTAAATTTGAAGAATTTAAAAATGATATCGAAGCCAAATTACCTGAAGAAGAAACTTTATTATCAGGTGATATTACAATTTTTGAAGTGACTGACACTTATTTTAAATATGCCAAAACTTGGCAAACGCCAGGGTATTTAAAATTTACAGAATTCAAGAAATTGGTTAAAGCAATAATATTGGGGGATTTAGAATTATCCAATAGACAACTAGATAGAGAAAAATTTATACACGCCCATTATCGCTATACTTATTATAATGCCTTATTAAGCAGATTCTTCGATAATTATAAGTATCAAGGTGAATCCTATTCAGAACCTCCTAAAAACTATGTTCTTATCATTGACGAAATCAATCGTGCCAATTTATCTTCTGTTTTAGGCGAATTAATTTACGCCCTCGAATATCGCGGTGAAGCAGTAGAATCAATGTATTCTGTTAATGACTGTAAATCTTATGATTTTCGGGGTTTTTTGTTTAAAATTTTGTACTAATATTTTGTGTTTAATTATGTAAATTTGTTTGATTCATTATTTTTTAGTAAAAAAATATATTTATGTCCGTAAATACAAAAGAATTTACAGAAAAATGGGAAATATTCAAACATCTTTTCATTACGAAAGAAGTACCCACTAAAACAATTTTATTAGAAGAAGGAAAAATATCCAAAACGATGTTCTTTATCGAAAAAGGATGTTTGAGAACTTGGGTGAATAATAATGGAAAAGATATCACCACGCAATTCTTTTTTGAAGGGGATAGTGTTTCGTCTATTGAAAGTTTTATGACCAATAAACCAAGTTTGTATAGTATTGAAACTTTAGAACCTTGCGTTTTACAGACTGTTACACAAAAAGATTTTCAAGAAGCTATCATGAATTTGTCTGGGATAAAAGATATTATGACTGAACATTTATTTCAACGCCTTTTACAAAGTCAGCAATTGTTTTTTTCGTATTTAAAAAACACCCCACAGCAACGCTATGATGCATTATTGAAACAGCATCCAGAAATCATACAACGCATTCCACAACACTACATAGCTTCTTATTTAGGAATCACTTCTGTTTCACTAAGTAGAATTCGCAACCGACGCTAAAAGCTTTTTTTAACAATTGTTATCGCCAGTCTAGCTTATGATTTGTCAATTTGTAGGCAAATTAACACTAAAAGCTAGAAAAACAATTATGGTACACATTTTTAAAACATCTGTTAAAAACAAGACTCAAATTAAAATATTAAAGCCACATCTTGATCTAAATTTCAAAGACATAAAATGGAATTTTGACCTTGAAGATTGTGATAAAATTCTACGAATTGAAAGTAAAAAAAATGTATGCCAAAAAATAATCTGTCTTCTTAATTATTATCATTTTGATTGCATTGAGTTAGAATAGTTCAATTTTGAATGATTTTAGTTCTTGCTTTTCGGTTTTCAATTCTTAACAATTGTTATCGTCTCGAGTTCATATAAGCTAACATCTTTGCATTGTAAACATTTAACAATCTAAAAAATGAGAGTAGCTATTGTATTCAATCATCCTTATGAGAAAAGTTATTGTAATGCTATTTTAGGGGTAGTTACAGCTGGACTTCATGAAGGAAATCACGAAGTAGATCTAATTCATCTAGACAATGATAATTTTAATCCAGTGATGTCTAAAGATGATCTTAAAGCCTTTGTGGATCATGCTCCAATTGATCCTCAAGTTATTGATTATAATAATCGCATAAAAAAGGCAGAACATTTGATTTTTATATTTCCAATTTGGTGGGATTTGATGCCAGCCATGACGAAAGGATTTATTGATAGGGTGCTATCACCAGGTATTGTTTACAAACATCATCCGAGAGGATTTGGACTGATGCCATTGTTACAAAATTTAAAAGGGGTGACACTGATAACTACTATGAATAAGCCAAAGCTAATGTATTCACTACTTGGAGGTAATCTTATACAAAAAGCTATGCTTAGAAGTGTTTTCAAAACGATGGGGTATAAAAACTTAAACTGGATTAGTCATAATTCGGTAAAATCAGTTCCTCAAAAAACGAGAGTCAAATGGTTGGATGATTTAAGAAAACGATTTGCTGATTTTAAGTAGATTTTTAATTATAAAATTTAAAAAAATGAAACCTGATCGAAAATATATAACTCCATTTATCTCATTATTATTTGCTGTGCTAGCTATTACAGGTATTTTAATGCTATTTCATCTTTTTGATGGATATACCGAAGTTGCTCATGAATTAATTGGGGTTGCCTTTGTAATTGCAGCAGTTTTGCATATTATGCTTAATTGGAATGGGCTAAAAATTCATTTTAAGCGACAAGTATTTGTACCATCAACTATTGTTGTTGTAATTTTAACTTTATTATTTGTTTATTTAGAACGCAGACAAGTTCCTATAGATATTATTATTGTTGACAAAATATTTGAAGCTCCACTGAAAGATTCCTGCAAAGTTTTGAATATTGATTATGCGTTGGCTATCCAAAAGTTGGAAGAAAAAGGATATAAAACAAGTGATATAAAGACACTTGAAGATATTTGTATTTATAATGATGCTGATCCTCAAGAAGTTATTGAGTTATTAATAGATTAATTTTTTTAAAAGTTTTTATTACAAAGTATCTCAAAGACAAGACTAAATATCCTTAGAAGGAACCATTCAAGAGCGAACCATTCTGTACTAAAATATAGAGTGGTTTTTTTATATTCTTTTATTGTTGACAGGTAAAACACTTTAAAAAGTATTTTTTGGTAAAGTTTCTATTTATACTGATATTACAAAATTATATTCTCATAAAGGTATCAAGACGCAATTTTTTAGATTTTCTTTCCGACTCTCTGACTTTGAGAAAAATCCAAAACCAAGCTCTATTACTGTACTGGAAACTTTGTGAGATCAACGAATTCAATACTTAGCTAGGTTTTTAAAAAGTTTTACTGGATAGTAATAATATTCTTTTAAGAATAGTAAAGCATTTTGTTTTTTTGTTGTAAGATTATTAATAAAATTTAAAGTAAGATTAGAGAGGTTTGTGTCTATCATCAAACAATATGAAAATTAAATCTTTACTTAATTTAAAATTGTTATTTTTGATAAATTTTTAACAATAATTTATGGTTCAAAAACTACTTTTTTCTATAAAACTTAATTTCCCATTTTATTTAAGTTTTTTGTTTGTTTTCCTTTTCTTTGAAAACGCAAATGCTCAATGTGCAGGTACCGACAATACGCTGACAGTATGTGATATTACTAATGCTGGTAGTCAAAGTATAGATTTGAACCTATTATTGGGAACTTACACAGCAGGTGGTACTTGGGTTGATGTAGATGGTTCTGAGGGACTAGATACGGCAACTGGTATTTTAAATGCTCAAAAAGTGTTTAAAAGTGGAGTGTATCATTATACTTATACAGTTGATAATGTGGTTGGTTGTTTAGACAATTCTGCAGAGATAACTGTGACAATAGGTGGGTATTCTGGAATACCAGGGCCAAACAATTCTATTTGTAGTTCTGATTCAGCCTATAGTTTGTTTCAAGTTTTTCAAGGAACACCTGTATTGGCACCACAAAGTGGTGGAATCTGGAATGACGATAACAATTCGGGTGGATTAAATTCGGCAACAGGAGTTTTGGATGCTTCGATACCAGTAACGGGACGCAGTTATTCCTACACTTACACCATTGCAGCCATTGGTTCGTGTCCACAAGTATCTTCGCAAGTATCAGTTTCGATATACCGTTCTCCCAAACCAGGTAGCCCTACCAATTTATCATTATGTTCCAATCAAGTTAGTTCGTATCAGAATTTAGATCTTAATAATCAATTAAGTGGAGAAGATGCTGGTGGGGTTTGGACAGAATTTGCAACAACTGAAATCAGTGACTCTGGTGATTCAACCATAAATGTTCAAAATATTTATGATACTTTTGGTCCAGGTAGATATCGTTTTACATACACCGTTTCTCCTCCAAAAGACGACAGAGTTTGTACCGATCAGTCTTCTTTTGTAGATATTTTGATTGGTGAGCAACTTGATTTTACAGGAGCAACTTTTACGATTAGCCCAGATAATGTTTGTGAAAACGAAATTCAAAGAACAACTTACACTGGAATTTTAACTCAAGGTATAAAACCAATTGCTAACGGTAGTTACAGAGTAAATTATACTATTGATGGAGTAGGGTCGTTCACAACTACTCAGAGTTTTTCTAGTGGTGTTTTAATTTTTCCAATTCCATCTTTATCATTTTCAAGTATTAGAGATTATACAATTAGGATTAATAATGTAACATTGACTTCAAGTCTTGTTTCATGTGCCAGTATTGTAGGGGCTTTAGAAGATGTTTTGCATATAAGCCAAAGCCCTAAAATTGACGCTGCAACACTTACCATTGCCCCCGTTTGTCAAGGAGCAAATGCTACTGTGAGTTTTTCAGGCACTTCAAATTTAGTTGATGGTAATTATGATATTGTTTATAATTTGAGTGGTAATAATGTTTTAAATGGAATTCCTGCAACTATGAATGTGGTTAGTGGTGTTTCGTCATTTACGATTCCAGCTCCTTATATTCCAAAAACTGGGACTTCAACGATAACAATTACAAAAATTACAAATGCTACTACTGGCTGTAGTAATACTTCAATATTAAAATCAGACTTTATTATAAATGATACTTTAGATTTGAATAATTTAGGTATTCAAGTCAATGACAGTTGCCAAAATCAATCGGCAGAAGTTACTTTGTCAGGTTTAGGAGCATTGACATCAATAGATGTTAATTATTATCTTTCTGGAAGTAATACTATCAGTCCTAAAACTATTTCACTAATTGCATCTGCTGGGCAAGGAACATTTTTAATACCAGGGAGTGATCTTCAAAATGCAGGTACAACTACTTTGGTAGTAAACAACATTGTGAATACTGTAACAGGCTGTATTTTTACAACTAATAATAAAAATGGGAGCTTTACAGTTATTTCTGGTCCCAATACTCCAATTACCGAAGATAATCAGCTTTTTTGTGAACCAGACAATCCTACAGTTGCTAATCTAACACCACAAGGAAATCAATACCAATGGTTTGATTCGGCAACTAGTACAGAGCCTTTGGTAAGTACTACAGCTTTACGATCTGGAACATATTTTGTAAAAGAAGTAGATGCAACAAATGGCTGTTCATCGGCTTTAAAAATGATTACCGCTAGTATCAATCCAATACCTCAAATAGATAGTGCTAGATTATCAATAGCAACAACTTGTCAATCTTATAATGTGACTGTTTTGTTAGGGGGAAGTTCAAACCTAACAAATGGATTGTATGCTATTCTGTACAATTTGAGTGGTGATAATACAGGTACTGATTTAGAAGCAGAACTTACCGTTACGAATGGAGTTGGTTTTTTTATAATTCCTGCAACTATCGCCCCAAATGCGGGTTCGACTACAGTTTCTATAACCAATATTAAGAACGTTGCTACAGGATGTTCAAATAGTGCGAATTTAAGTAGATCATTTACTACAAACCCTATGCCTGATATTAGTAATTTGTTGATTACTATCAATGATGTTTGTATAGGCGGAGGAACCAATGTTGAGTTATCTGGATTGAATAATCTTTCAAGAATCAATGTCAATTATCAATTATTAGGAGCGAATACATTTGCTCTAAAAACTATTGCATTAAATTTGATAGATGGTAAAGCTACTATAGTAATTCCAGCAACGGATTTAGCAAATATAGGATTAACAACTTTTAATATAACAAATATTACCAATACAAATACAGGCTGTCCAATTGTAATGGATCATAAAACAGATTTCGCAGTCAATTCATTACCAGATGTTTCGAATATAATCGTAAATGTTAATAATGGTTGTTTGAACCAGTCTTTGAATGCTACAATTTCTGGACTAGGAGCATTATCTGAAATAATAATAGATTATACTATCAGTGGAGCTAATGCTATTTCGACACAAACTCCTATATTATCAGTTGTAGGAGGAAATGCAAATTTTGAAATTCCTGGCTCAGTACTAACATCAACAGGTGTAAATACGTTAACTATTACAAATTTAACTAATGCATCAACTGGGTGTTCATCAGTAGTTAATTCAAATTTTCAAGATTTTGAAATTTTCTCAATTCCAAACAACCCAATTGCAAGTAATCAAGAATTTTGTAAAGAGAATCTAGCAACGGTATCAAGCTTAATACCAAATGGTTCAGGTTATAATTGGTACGATTCTGTTAATAGCACAACACCATTGAATGCTGATTCTCTTTTGGTTACAGGTACTTATTATCTTAAAGAAACCAATTTGACTACTGGATGCGAATCTAATGCTACATCTGTCAATATTTTGATAAATGCAACACCAACTCCTGTTCTAAACTCAGATGGACAAAATTTTTGCGGAGCTGATAAGCCAACAATACAGAATTTAACTAGTAATATAAATTACACAGGAACCCTTACTTGGTATGATGCTCCAGTTAATGGAATGGTGTTATCTAATTCTGATTTATTGGTTGAAGGTCAAAGCTATTATGGATTTGATTTTAATTCTACTACACAATGTACTTCGGATCCATTAGAAGTAATGGTAACGTTAAAATCATGTAATGTCGTTCCAGACGGATTATTTATACCAGATGCATTTTCTCCAAATGGTGACGGCGTAAACGACACCTTCGTCATCAAAGACATCGAATTCCTGTTTCCAAATTTTACATTAGAAATATTTAATAGATATGGTAATGTTTTATTTAAGGGTAATATTAACAAACCTGCATGGGATGGTAAAAATTCTAATTCAAGCTTTATAGATGGCGATGCAGCTACGGGTGTTTATTTTTACATTATCAATTATAATAAAGAAAACTTCAAGCCTAGACAAGGACAGCTTTATTTAAACCGATAATTTTTTTACAACTAAAACATATCTAATGAAAAAAATAATACTTTTTGTGTATTTTTTCCTTTCTATACTAAAGGTAACAGCTCAACAAGATCCTCATTTTACTCAGTATATGAATAATATGAGTGTAATAAATCCTGCGTATGCAACGGCTACACCATCAATCTTGAATTTAGGTAGTTTATATCGTTACCAATGGGCAGGAATTGAAGGGGCTCCAAAGACAATTACGCTATTTGCTCATACACCCATTAATGATAAAATAGAAACAGGATTATCATTGGTTTCTGATGATATCGGTGATGGTGCCAAAAAGCAAACCAATGTGTTTGCTGATTTTGCTTATATATTGCAATTAAACGAGACTCAAAAACTTTCTTTTGGTATAAAGGCTGGAATTTCGAATATAAGTACCAATTTTAATGGTTTTCAACTCAATAGTGGTGATGTAACAACCGATTTGGCTTTTGCTGAAAACGTGAATGAAACCATGCCCAACATTGGGGTAGGAGCCTATTATTTTACAGATAATTACTATATCGGATTATCTGTTCCAAACCTGATAACTTCTGAACATTATCAGCCATCTGGTAATCAAATTAATTCTTTCGGAACACATAAAATTCATGGCTATTTGACTGGTGGTTATGTTTTTGATATTAATCCAGATTTTAAATTAAAGCCAGCTGCAATGGCAATATTCGTTGAAGGCGCTCCAGTTTCAGTTGATTTAACAGCTAATGTACTTTATAATGAGAAATTCGAACTTGGTGCTGCCTATCGATTTGGAGATTCGGCAAGTATATTGATGAATGTAAATGTAACCCCTAATTTAAGAGTTGGTTATTCGTACGATTATACCATCTCAAACCTAAGTCAGTTTAATTCAGGCTCTCATGAGATTGTATTATTATACGATTTGGATTTGTTAGGTAAAGGATACAATAAATCACCAAGATTTTTCTAAAAAAGTAAAGATGAAAAAAATATATATACTCTTAATCATATTTACAATTCAATTTGTACATGCCCAACAACAAGAGTTGCTGAGAGCAAATCGTTTATTTGATAAATCTTATTATAGTGAAGCTATTCCGATATATGAAAAAATTATCAGTAAGAACCAAAGTATTGAGGTAGTCAAACAGCTAGGCGATTGCTATTACTATACCAATCAATTTGATAAAGCCTATGCGCAATATTCCATTTTAAAACAGACTAAAAACAAAGAATTGAATGACGATTTTTATTTTAAATATGCTCAAACCTTAAAAGCTAATGGCAAATATAATGAAGCCAATGAAGTCTTAAGGAATTTTTACAAAGCTTCAAATAATAATTTGGCTATCGAGAAATTAGACAGAGAAATAAGGAATTTAGATAATGTTTCGGCAATAGGACAGCGATTCAAAATAGAAAATCTTGCAATAAATACACCAAATTCAGAATTTGGAGGTGTTGTTTTGAATGATAATTTAATTTTCGCAGCTGTTAAGGCCAATCCTACTATTTTTGATAAGACTTACAGATGGAACAATGAAGGGTATCTAAATTTGGTACAAGTTCCTATGAAAAATGTGAATACAAAAGATTCTCTAATTTCTTATTTTTCTAAAGATTTAAAGTCGCCTATGCATGAGTCCAATGCGGTTTTTACCAAAGATGGAAAGACAATGTATTTTACTCGAAATAATTCTATAAATGGAAGACGTGTTAAGAATGCAGACAAAATTTCGAATATTCAAATTTTTAAAGCTGAATTAATCAATGGCAAATGGACCAATGTAGAATCATTACCATTCAATAGTCCCGATTATTCGATAGAACATCCAGCATTGAGTCCAGATGAAAAGACTTTGTATTTTGCTTCGGATATGCCAGAATCTTTAGGATCTTTTGATATTTACAAAGTTGATATTTATGGTACTGTATATGGACCTCCTGTAAATTTAGGTAACGAAATCAATACTATAAAAAGAGAACAATTTCCTTTTGTTTCAAAAGATAATAAATTGTATTTTTCTTCAGATGGTCACGAAGGTTATGGAGCCTTGGATATTTTTGTTTCCAATATTGATGCAGATAATTATTCTGCACCACAAAATGTTGGTCTTCCAGTGAATTCTGCTTATGATGATTTTGCATACTATATTGATTCAGATTCAAAACAAGGTTTTTTTACATCAGATAGACCTGGAGGGAAAGGGAAGGATGATATTTATTCTTTAATTGAGACAAAAGAGTTAAAAATCGAAGATTGTAAACAATATATTGCTGGTGTGATTACAGATCAAGATTCTGGACTAGCATTAGAAAACGCTACTGTAGTGTTGAAAAATGCGAGCAATTTTGAGATTAATAAGGTGATAACGGCTTCTGATGGTGCATTTAATTTTACAATTGAATGTGAGACAAAATATATTGTTTGGGTGGCTAAAGAAAATTATACCGAAAATTCTAAGTCTTTGACGATTTCCAAAGAAAGAAACAAATCTAATGATGGATCTATGAAAATTCGATCATTAGAAGTCATCAAAAAAGAAGAACAACTAAAAGCAGAACAGTTAAAGGCGGCCGAATTATTAGCGCTAGAAGAAAAACGAAAAGCGGATGCAATTGCTCTTGAAAAACAAAAAATTGCCGATGCCAATGCTCTAAAACAAAAGAAGAAAGACGAAGCAATTGCAATAGAAGCCAAAAGATTGGCAGATATAGCTGCTCTGGAACAATTGAGAAAGGACAAAATAGCTGCTGATAAAAAGAACAAAGAAATTGCCGAAGCAAAGAAAAAAGAAAAAACAGCTGCTATAGTTGCTGCTGAAAAAGATGTTATCAAAGATAAGGATCGTTTAATCATTAAGACTGATCCAATATATTTTGATTACAATATGTGGTACATTCGAAAAGAATCTAAAAAAATATTAAATCGTGTTGTTGAATTGATGAAGAAATATCCTGAAATGGTTGTCGAAATTGGCTCACATACAGATAATCGTGGTAATGCCAAATTCAATTCAGATCTTTCACAAAAAAGAGCTGACGCAACTAGAGATTATATTTTAGAACAAGGTATTTCTAAAAAAAGAGTTTTAGCAAAAGGGTATGGCGAATCTGTCCCTATTATTAAATGTATTCCAGAAGATTCATGTGATGAAGAGCAACATGAATTAAATAGACGAAGTGAATTCGTCATTAAAGAATTATAAACACAAAAAAAAGCCTAAAACTAGGCTTTTTTTGTGTTTATAATTTTGTGAACTATTTTGCAATCTAACAGATGCATTTCAAAAAAAATATCCCAAAACAATATAAGCCTTGGGATATTTAGATTTTAGAATTATGTGATTATCTCAAACTCGCTCCAAGTTCGGTTTCAAAATTCTTTTGTAATTTATTCATAATTTTATCAATCTGAATATCTTCTAGTGTTTTAGTTGTATCCTGAATGATAAAGCTTAAAGCGTATGATTTTTTGCCTTCAGGTAAGTTATTACCTTGATACACGTCAAATAAATTTACATCTTTTAATAATGATTTTTCGGTTTGCTTAGCTATCGTGTAAATTGCATCGTATGTTACATTTTCATCAACTAATAATGCTAAGTCTCTACGTACTTCGGGATATTTAGGGATGTCAGTATATTTAATTTTATTAGACATTGCTTTTAAAACATTTGTCCAATAAAAATCGGCATAAAATACCTCTTGTTTGATACCAAAATGTTTAAGAATAGATTTTTTGACAATACCAAACTCTACCAAAACAACACTTCCTGAACTAAAACCAATACCTTCAGAAAAAACATCCGAAGTTACTGCAGTACTTTTAATATTAGGAACACCTAATCTTGAAAGTATCGCTTCAACATATCCTTTGAATAAAAAGAAATCAGAAGGTTTTTGTGGACTTGTCCAACTTTCTTTGTTTCTATTTCCGGTTTGAAATAAAGATAAATGCTTAATTTCTTCATAACCAGCAAGGAATTTATGGTATGATTTACCAAATTCAAATAATTTTAAATCCGAATTTTTACGGTTTATGTTATATGATATGGCTTCTAATCCTGAGAAGAGTAATGATTGACGCAATGTCGATAAGTCGCTACTCAAAGGATTTAACATCGTTACATTATAATCTTCTTTTAAATTTTCAGAAAGCTGTACATAAGAGGCAGTTGTCAATGAGTTTGCCATCATTTCATTGAAACCTTGTGAATTCAATTGTGTGGCTACGATGTTTTGAACTTTATAATCTTCATTTCGTGGAGAATTAGAAACAGTTGCATTTAATTTTCTAGAAAACACAATGTTGTTGTAGCCGTAAACCCTTAAAATTTCCTCGATAACATCAATCTCTCTTTGAACATCTACACGATATGCCGGAATTGTAAGTCCTAATCCAACATCCGAAACACTATTTATCTTTATTTCTAAAGAAGCTAAAATTTGTTTGATTGTATCTTTAGATAATTCTTGACCAATAATTTTATTTACCTTTTCAAAATTCAAGAACACTGGGAAATCCTCAATTTTCTTTTGATAAATATCGATAATATCTGAAGTGATTTCTCCTCCAGCAACTTCTTGAATTAATAACGCCGCTCTTTTTAATGCGTATTCTGTAATTGTTGGATCAATTCCTCTTTCAAATCTAAAAGAAGCATCGGTATTTAATTGATGTCTTTTGGCTGATTTACGAACACTTACAGGATTAAAATAAGCACTTTCAAGGAAAATAGAAGTGGTTGTTTCGGTAACGCCAGAGTTTTTACCGCCAAATACTCCCGCTATACACAAAGGACCTTTTTCATCACAAATCATTAAATCTTCTTCGTGTAAAATTCTTTCTATATCGTCTAATGTTGTGAATTTAGTTCCTGCAGGGAGTGTTTGAACTTGAATTTTACCATGAATTTTTGATGCATCAAAAGCATGTAATGGTTGTCCTAAATCATGTAAAACATAATTGGTAACGTCAACAATATTGTTTTTTGGGTTAATACCAATTGCTTTTAATCTGTTTTTTAGCCACTCTGGTGATTCAGCAACCGAAATTCCAGAAATAGTAACTCCGCAATATCTTGGAGCAAGTTCTATATTTTTTACATCAACATCAATTTTCAAAGTCCTTTTGTCAACTCTAAAGTTACTTACAGGAGGAGTGATTAATTCAACATTTGTTCCTTTTTGAATTAAACCTGCCCTCAAATCACGAGCAGTTCCAAAATGACTCATGGCATCAGCTCGATTTGGTGTCAATCCAATTTCAAAAACTTCATCGTTCTCAATTTTAAAAACAGTAGAAGCAAGGGTTCCAGCAGGAATAGAAGCATCCAAAACCATAATACCTTCATGGCTGTCACCTAAGCCTAATTCGTCTTCTGCACAAATCATCCCATGGCTTTCTTGACCTCTAATTTTTCCTTTTTTTATTGTAAATGAATTTCCATCTTTATCATTTAAAACAGTGCCAATAGTAGCAACAGGAACTTTTTGCCCAGCCTCAACATTACTTGCTCCACAAACAATTTGCAACGGAATGCCGTCTCCAAGGTCAACAGTAGTAATTTTTAATCGATCAGCGTCTGGATGCGGAACACAAGTTAACACATGGCCAACAACAATACCTTCTAATCCGCCTTTTATAGATTGGTATTTTTCAACTACCTCTACTTCAAGTCCTAAATCGGTAAGCAATGCAGCTGTTTCTTCTGAAGTATTATTAATTTTTATGAATTGTTTTAACCAGTTGTAAGATATTTTCATTGTAACTTTATTAGTCTTTTTTTTAAGGCTGTAAATATAAGGATTGCTTATGGGAGTTGAAAACTATTTTTATTTTTTCTGTCTTAAATATGTTTTCGAAATAAATCAACGAATCAAGTCTTTTTAGTTAAATTTTGAAAAGTAGAAGCATTCAGATTGTTTTCTGTATAATAGGTTTTAGGAATATTAATAATTTGAATACAATTGATTTATAGTGACTTAATGTATTTATGGAAATAATAGCCTATTAGTTTATTGAGGCAATAATTCTGTCAATTTTTCATTTATAAATAGTGTTGTGTTTTCATTTTAAAATAAAAAAAAGTAATTTCAAATGTTAAAACCAAAGATGCTTATTTTTGTACCACTAATAAAATATTATGAATTTAGAACAACTATTCGAACAAAATAAAGAGCAATCTATACACGGGAGATATATTACACTTGATGATATTACTCCGTTATTAGAAAATGAAAAATTAAAAAATGACGTATATACTGTAGGTGAATCAGTTTTAGGTAAGCCAATATACGGTTATAAAAAAGGGGAGGGTAAGACAAAGATTTATCTCTGGTCGCAAATGCACGGTAACGAAAGTACAACTACCAAAGCGCTATTTGATTTTATTAATGTTTTGAATAATAAATCAGAATTTGCAACTAAGCTTTTGAATACTTTTACATTTTATTGTATTCCGATGTTAAATCCTGATGGAGCCAAATTATATACGCGTGCCAATGCCAATAGTATTGATTTGAATAGGGATTCTCAGGATTTATCGCAACCAGAAAGCCGAATTTTGAGAGATATTTACGAAGAATTTCAACCCGATTTTTGTTATAATTTACATGATCAGCGAACAATCTTTGGTGTTGCTGATTCAGGAAAACCTGCAACATTATCATTTTTAGCACCGTCTTATAATGAAGCAAGGGAGATTAATTCAAATCGTTTAAAAGCAATTAATTTGATTGCTGGAATAAACGAAGAATTGCAAAAATACATCCCTGGTCAAGTAGGTCGATTTGACGATTCATTTAATATAAATTGTATTGGAGATACTTTTCAATATTTAGGTACACCTACAATTTTATTTGAAGCAGGACATTATCCAGATGATTACGAAAGAGAAATAACAAGAAAATTCGTATTTATGTCGTTAGTTTCGAGTTTTGTTATTCTTAGCGAAAACGATATAGTTTGTAATAGAAATGATAAATATTTAAATATTCCTCAGAATAATGTTGTATTTTTTGATTTTATGTATAAAAATGTCAAAATAAATTATGACGGTAATGAAATAATTACGAATTTTGTTGCTCAATATAAAGAGGAGTTAATTGATGGTAAATTAAAATTTAACGCCTATATCGCAAAAGTTGGAGATTTAGATGGTTGTTTTGGCCATTTCGAGTACGACGCAAAAGAATCATTATTTCAAGACAATTTAAATAATGTACCATTTGAAGGACAATTAGCAGATTTTAATTTTGATAAAAATGTTTTTTTTGTAAATGGAAAGATAAAAAAATAACTTTTTTGCTGTATATTTAATTTTTATTTATAATTTTAACTTTTTTAGTATTAAATAACCATATATAATAAGATAATTATGAGTAAGTTTCGCTTAGATGAAGTAGATCACCAGATTTTAGATATGTTGATAGACAACACAAGAGTTCCGTTTACAGACATTGCTAAAAAATTATTGATTTCAGCCGGAACAGTTCATGTTAGAGTTAAAAAAATGGAAGATGCTGGTATTATCATGGGGTCTTCTTTGGTACTTGATTATGATAAATTAGGATATTCATTTATAGCTTATGTAGGTGTTTTTCTTAACAATACATCACAAACAAAATTTGTTTTGGAGCGTATAAATGAAATACCATTTGTAACTGTAGCATCGGTAACTACAGGTAAATTCAATATTTTTTGCAAAATTAGAGCAAAAGATACAAAACATGCAAAAGATGTTATTTTTATGATTGATGACATTGAGGGAGTTTATAGAACTGAAACTATGATTTCTCTTGAAGAAAGTATCAACGATAAAAAGCGTTTGATGCATACCATTTTTAAAGAAATGTAATCCTTGAATGCTTATATATAAATATAACCTCAAGTAATTCCTTGAGGTTTTTTTATGTGAGATTAACCAAACAACCTAAAAGTATTATGTACACCCTACCTAAAATAGAGCGTTTTAATCAAAATGTTTTATCGAAATACCATATTTATAATAGTGTATTTATAACATTACCATTTGATTCAGTAGATAACACTGGTGTTTTATTGCCAATTTTTACAGAATTATGCGATAGTGGTTTTAAGAAAGAAAAAAATCCATCTGAAATTTTTAACTTTTTCACAGACAAATATTTACATAGTGATTCTGAGAAGGATAAAATCAATTTGATGTTTCATTTAATACAGTATATTGAACGCCAAATTGTTCTTTTTGATGCCATTGAAGATGCCGCTTTTCCTGTCGTAAATAATATGGAGGGTAGAGGTTCGTTACGTGATATTAAAGAAAAATCGGATGTTAAAAACAACAAAGAGGAATTAATAGAATTTTTAGAAAACTTCAATGTTCGTACTGTTTTAACAGCTCACCCAACTCAATTTTATCCAGGTCCTGTACTTGGAATTATCAATGATTTAACCGAAGCTATCCGTAAAAATAATCTATTAGAAATTAAACAATTATTAGCTCAATTGGGTAAAACGCCATTCATTAAAAGCGAAAAACCTAATCCTTATGATGAAGCAGTAAGTTTAATTTGGTTTCTTGAAAATGTATTTTACAATACATCTGGAGAAATGGTTCATTATTTACAGAAAAATGTTTTTGATGGTGAACCGATCAAAAACCCACTAATAAAACTAGGCTTTTGGCCAGGTGGTGATCGTGATGGAAACCCATTTGTTACGACCGAAATAACATTAAAAGTTGCTGAACGTTTAAGAACTTCTATTTTAAAATGTTACTATGTTGAGATCAGAAATCTAAAACGCAAATTAACTTTCCCTGTTGTTGATGCTTTAGTAATGGAACTGGAACAAAAATTATATCGTTCTGTTTTCTATTCAAAAGGAGAAATCTTCATTACACATGATGAATTAAAAACACAATTAAACAAAATCAAAGACATTATTATAGAACAGCACCAATCACTTTATGTCGATCAAATTGATGCTTTATTGATTCGTTTGAATTTATTTGGTTTCCATTTTGCTACTTTAGATATAAGACAAAATAGCAAAATTCATCAATCGGTTTTTTATGATGTAGTAGATTATTATTCAAAATCTAAAGTGAATATATTTCCAGAGAATTATTTTCAAATGTCTGAGGATGAAAAATTAAAGATTTTATCTACTCTAAAAGGTAATCTTGACCCAGCAGATTTCGAAAATGAAATGACTAGATCTACATTAGAATCTATTCATGCGATTAAAACTATTCAAGAAAACAATGGTGAATTTGGAGCAAACCGTTATATTATTAGTAATAATGAAAATGCTCTTCATGTAATGGAGACCTTTGCATTATTCAAATTATGTAACTGGGAAAATGCAAGTGTTGATATTATTCCTCTTTTTGAATCGGTAGATGATTTGCAAAATGCGCATTTGGTAATGGAAAAATTATATACCAATACTGAATATATACAGCACCTTGCCGAAAGAAATAACAAGCAAACAATAATGCTTGGTTTTTCTGACGGAACCAAAGATGGTGGTTACTTAATGGCCAATTGGAGTATTTATAAGGCTAAAGAAACGCTAACGGCTATTTCTAGAAAGTACGGAATTGATGTTATCTTTTTTGACGGACGTGGAGGGCCTCCTGCGCGTGGTGGTGGAAAAACTCATAAATTCTATGCTTCACTTGGTCCAAATATCGAGAATAATGAAATTCAAATTACCGTTCAGGGTCAAACGATTAGTTCAAACTTTGGAACTTTAGATTCATGCAGGTATAATCTAGAAAACCTTTTGAGTGCTGGGGTTGCTAACCAAGTTTTTAATCAAGGCAAAAATGAACTTAGCTCAGAAGAGAAAGAAATCATGTCTCAAATGTCTGAATTGGGCTATAATAAATATTTAAATTTCAAGAATCATCCTAAATTTATTCCATATTTGGAGAAAATGAGTACCTTGAATTATTATGCAAAAACCAATATTGGTAGTCGCCCTTCTAAAAGAAGTAAGTCTGAAAATCTTGATTTTGCTGATTTAAGAGCTATTCCTTTTGTTGGTTCATGGAGTCAATTAAAACAAAATGTACCAGGTTTCTTTGGTGTTGGTACAGCTTTGAAACATTTTGAAGATACAAACCAATGGGATAAAGTTCAAAGTCTGTATGACAATTCATTATTTGTAAAAACGCTCTTAGAAAACAGTATGATGTCATTGGCTAAATCATTTTTTCCTTTGACTGCTTATATGAGTAAGGATCCAGAATTTGGTGAGTTTTGGCAAATTATTTATGATGAATTTTTGGAAACCAAAAGGTTATTGTTAAAAATAGCAGGACATACACAGTTGATGGAAAATTATCCTGATGGTATTGCTTCTATTTTGATGAGAGAACGTATTGTGTTGCCTTTGTTGACGATACAACAACACGCCTTATTAAGAATTAAAGAGCTTAAAAAGGAAGAAAAGCCAGACTTAATTCTGATTAATGTTTACGAAAAAATAGTTACTCGCTCTCTTTTTGGAAATATTAATGCCAGTAGAAATTCTGCTTAACATTTATAGAGATTACAATTATATTCTAAATTCTTAAAAATTGTCAGATGAATTCCAATCAATTGCCAGTAGATGAATATTCAAAATTTAATGCCACTTATATACAAGCATTAGAAAATGTTGAATTGTTTGAAGAATTAGAGATTAGTTTACATGACTTTATCAAATTTGTCCAAAATATTCCATTGGGCAAATTTGATTACAGTTATGCTGAAGGAAAATGGACAATCAAAGAAATTATTCAGCACATAATTGATGCAGAAAGAATTTTTGCTTATCGAGCGCTTAGAATTTCTAGAAACGATAAAACTCCATTACCTGGTTTTGACGAAAATGATTATGCTGCCAATACTAATGCAAAAAGCAGAAGTATTCAAGATCTATTAACCGAATTTTCTGCTGTAAGACATTCAAACTTATTAATGTTTAAGAGTTTTACAGACGAACAAATGGCAAGAATTGGAGTCGCTTCCGATCATGAAGTTTCAGTACGAGCCTTAGGTTTTTTAATTTTAGGACATTTAAAACATCATAAAACAGTATTTGCAGAAAAATATTTAGATTAAAACTATTTTCAAGAAAAACAGCTTGACCAAATTTGTAATTTCTTTTCGAAAGTAATGGTATTTGCTGGACTTGTTGAAGGCATTATATGATAATTGATACCATCTATTTGGCCGAATTTTTTATAAAAAAAAGAATAACTTTTCTTTCCATTAAATATAATAGTATTGATTTCTGGATATTTTTTGAATAACATTTCAAAATCATTTTCTTTTTGATTTTTGATGTGAATATCTAAACTTCCTTTTCGCTCACAATTTTGCAAAACATCCCAAATTCCAATTTTATTGGATATTAAAAAATTAATTTTTTCTTCAAAAGAATCTGGTATGGGTGTGGTGTTAAATATAGAGTAAATAATTTTCCAAAAATGATTTCTGGGATTTGCGTAGTATTCTTTTTTTAAAAGAGAAATGTTTCCTGGCATGGTTCCTAAAATTAATATTTTGGTTTCAGAGTTTATAAAATATGGAAACGAATTGATTTTCATAAAGCTAAAGTGTTGCGTTTTCTTTTTGAAGAATCGTTAAACCAATTCTAATTTTTTCATACGAAATTGTTTCTTCAAAAAAATCAAAATAAGGTTTTAAAGCATTTGGATTATCTAAGTGTATTTTGGCTTCAGCAATTTTAAATATCTCTTCGTTATTTATGTAAGTGCTAAAATCAATTGTCTGCCCATCGAGGTATAGTTTTGCCAAATGGGAAACAATAGTTGAAATGCCTAGTTTTCTTTTCAAAGCAATTTCTTCTATTGTCAATCCATTTTTGTAAAGTTCGAATGTTTCGTTGTAAGTGGTTGATTCTTTCTTGGGTTTACTTTTTTTATTTTTCTGAAAATCAATTATGGCTTTTATGAAAGCATCACCGTATTTCTCTAATTTAGATTTACCAACACCATCAATTTTCAAAAAGTCTTCGTCGCTCATAGGACGTTGATTTTCAATTTGTCTCAATGTTGCATCATTAAAAATAATATAGGCAGGAACTTCCTCTTCTTTTGCAATGTCGGAACGCAAAGCTCTAAGAATTTCAAAAAGTGAGGTTGATTGGGGTTTGCTCTTTGTTGTTTTCTCTTCAGAAAAATTGCTAATTTTCTTTTGAATGTGTGTCAATTGAACTTTTGCTCCATCAAATAAAACCCTTTTTGCAAATGAGGTTAATTTGATTTTGTTTTGTTGATGAAATGCAATTTCACAATATCCTAAATTTATTAATTGAATAATGTATTGATTCCAATCCGACCAAGAAATATCTGCTCCAACACCGTAAGTTTTTAAATTTTGGTAATTTTTCTCATAAATATTAGCACTCTTAGAACCTCTCAAAAAATCAACAATTATAGGCAGTGCTTCAGATTCTTGTAAACGTACAATTGCTGAAAATACTTTTTGAGCAATAATGGTTCCGTCAAAAAAAGCTGGTGGATTTTGACAAATATCGCAGTTCCCACAATCATCCGCAACTAATTCACCAAAATAAGAAAGTAAAATTTTTCTTCTGCAACTTAATGCATCTGTATATTGTTTCATTCTTTCCAGCTTTGCTAACTGGACCTCGGTATTTAAACCTTGAGATGCAAATTTTTGCAATTGAATCAAATCGCCATAACTTTCAAACAAAATGGTTTCTGCAGCTAAACCATCGCGTCCGGCTCTACCAATTTCTTGATAGTAACCTTCTATGTTTTTGGGCAAATTATAATGAATAACCCAGCGAACATTCGATTTATCTATTCCCATTCCGAAAGCAATTGTGGCACAAACAACCTGACAATCATCATTTATAAATTGATCGTGAGTTTTAGAGCGTTGCGAATTATCTAAACCAGCATGGTAGGGTTGAGATTGTATTCCTGATTTTTGCAATTTTTCAGCTAGCTCTTCGGTAGTTTTTCTGCTTAAACAATATATAATTCCAGATTCATTTGGTTTACTTTTAATAAAATCTATAATTTGCTTTACACGATCTAAAGCTGATCTTACTTCTAAACTCAAATTTTTTCTATCAAAAGAGCTTACAAATATTTTTGGATTTTTTAAATTAAGTTGTTCGCAAATATCAGATCGAGTTGCTTTATCGGCAGTTGCTGTTAATGCTAAAATAGGGGTAGAAGGAAAACGATTTTTTAAATATCCTAAATTGGTGTATGCAGGACGAAAGTCATGTCCCCAAGCCGAAATGCAATGTGCTTCATCGATCGCAATTAAACTTACAGTAATTTGACTAAAAGTATTTTCTAAAAACTGAAGACTTTCTGGAGCAATATAGACTATTTTTGTTTTAAGATGAATAAGGTTGTGTATGTGTAATTCTTGCTCCTCAGTAGATTGAGTGCTATTGATAAAGCAAGCTGAAATTCCGTTCGATTTCAGACTGTCAACTTGATCTTTCATCAATGCAATCAAGGGTGAAATAACTATGGTAACTCCTGAAAAAATCAAAGCTGGAAGTTGAAAGCAAACCGATTTTCCTCCTCCTGTGGGCATTATGGCTAGTGTATCATTTCCAGAAAGGATACTATTGATGATTTCTAGTTGATTGGGTCTAAATTTTTCAAATCCAAAATTTTCTTTGAGTGTGGCGTGTAAAATTTCTGTTGTCATTTTGGCGTATATATTTTGGTTAAATGTATAAAAAAAGCAACATCAATTTTGATGTTGCTTTCTAAAAAAAAAAAAAAAAAATTATTTGGTATTTTCTTTTGGAGCCATATAGCCATCTTTTCTCATTTGTTGTACACAAGCTTCCATAATTTCGTCAACAGTTGAGTTGATGTCTGATACATCTAATGATTTTGTAGTTGCACTCCAAACTAATTTGTTGTTTGTTAGGTCAAAAATGTTTGTTTCAATATAATAATACACATTTTCTTGATAATAACCTGGGGTATAATAAGCAGGTGCATAAGCTCCGTACCAACCACCAAATCCAGCACCATAACCCATTCCGTAACCGCCTACATAACCATAACCCATACCAGGATATCCCATTCCTCCATAATAATTAGCTGTTCCGGGAACATATTCTGTTTCTTTGTCAGCTCTGATGAAACGAAGTGTAATTGCGCCATCAAAACCTTCAGATTGTACGATGCTAATTTTTTCTTCTTTAGTAAGATTTAAATTTTGTTGATTTAAATAGTTATAAGAAGGATTCAAAATAGAAGGGTTTATTGCTGCAATTCTATTTTCTGTAGATCTTCTTGTACTTTCATCTTTTGCTAATGCGACTACTAATACTTTTTTGAAATGTTCTTTAGAAAGTGTAGCATTTGGATCTCTCCAGCTAGAAACAATTGTTGTATTACTTCCGCAGCTTGCAAAACATATACATATAAGAGCAATTAAAATTTTTTTCATAATCCAATTAGTTTTTGTTTGTTTTAATGTTGGTAAAATTAATTAATATTTAATCTGATTATCCGTTTATGCACCTGTTATATTCGCAATTACTAGTCTGTCAAAGAGTTTGTCTCCAAAATACCGT
>NZ_JBDLZX010000017.1:0-70079 GCF_040045115.1 Flavobacterium adhaerens
TATGATTCCAATTGCAGTAGCTTTTCTGCAAATATCAAGCTTTTTAATTATTTCTCCCCAGGTTTTGTGATTGATCCGGGATCAGGTTATAATTAGTTCTAAGAGGTATAAAACAAAAAACCCACTCGAAGAGTGGGTTATGTGGTACCTCCAGGGATCGAACCAGGGACACATGGATTTTCAGTCCATTGCTCTACCATCTGAGCTAAGGTACCTTGCTAATGCGGGTGCAAATATAAGATCATTTTTAATTTATCCAAAACAAATATTAAAAAAAAATCAATTCGTATCTTAGCAGTATTAAATTAAATCTATGATTCTAGCTATTGATATCGGGAATACTAGAGTTAAGTCTGCTGTTTTTCAAGACGATACTCTTTTGGAGCTTTTTGTTTTTTATAAATTGGAGTTGAAAAAAAATATTCAAAATATTTTGATTAATTATCCAAAAGTGACTCAATTTGTTGTTTCATCTGTTTCGGATATTGAAAAAAAGGATTTTTCATTATTTGAGTTGCAAGTTAAAATACATTTTGTCTCTTATAAAGATTCGTTCCCTTTTGTGAATAAGTATAAAACTCCGGAGACATTAGGTGTTGATAGGATGATTCTAGCAGCAGGAGCATTACTTTTATATCCCAATCAAAATAGGTTGGTTATTGATGTAGGGACATGTCTTACATATGATTTTATTGATAAGTCGAACAATTATCTTGGTGGTGCTATTTCTCCTGGTTTGCAATTGCGTTATAATGCTATGCATAATTTTACTGCTAAACTACCACAATTGATTGCTGAAAATCCCCATTCTATAATTGGGGGGTCGACTATTGAAGCAATGCATTCGGGAGTTGTAAACGGATTGGTCTATGAAATTGACGGTTTTATAGAAGAATATAAGCAATTGTATTCAAATTTTATCATAATTTTAACGGGTGGTGATACAGATTTTTTGGCTAGAAGATTAAAAAATACCATATTTGCCAATTCAAATTTTCTATTGGAGAGTTTGAACCAATTTTTTCAATATAAAATAGAAAATGATTAAAAAAATTATTGTTGCCGCTTGTTTCTTTTTCTCACTAATGGTTAGTGCTCAAAGTGGATCAGCATCTCCTTATTCTTTTTTTGGTTTAGGTGAATCTAGATTTAAAGGAAACCTCGAAAATCGTTCAATGGGTGGGCTTAATATTGAGCAAGACAGTCTTCATATCAATATTTTAAATCCTGCAAGCTTTGCTGCGATACAGTTAACCGCATTTACAATTGGTGGAAATTATACAATGACTAATTTAAAAACGGATTCTAATAAAGGTAATGCTCAAAGAACTGCTATTGATTATTTAGCTGTTGGATTGCCTTTAGGAAAAGTTGGAGTTGGTTTTGGATTGATGCCTTATACTTCTGTCGGATATAATATTGAATCTACAAATTCTGATATCGATGGTGCAAATAGTGTTTTAAAGGGTACAGGAGGGTTGAACAAAGCTTTTTTCTCGTTAGGTTATACAATTATCCCAAATTTGGTCATTGGAGCTGATATTCAATATAATTTTGGAAGAATAAATAATACAAATTTAGAATTCTTGACAGGAGTTTTAGTTGGGACAGAAGAAAAAAATAAAGCTGATTTGAACGGATTGGCAACTAATTTTGGAATAATGTATAAGCAAAAGATTTATAAATCTACCAATTTATATACTAGCTTTACTTATACTCCAAAATCTAAATTATCTTCTACTAATACTAAAACAATATCTACAGTAAGTTATAATTCTAATTATGATGTTTCTATTATAGATGCTGTTGATGAACAAGAAATTAGAACCGATTTAACTATTCCTGATAAAACTTCTATTGGAATAGGTGTTGGGAAAACAAAAAAATGGTTGTTAGGTACACAATTGACATTTCAAAACGTCGGAGAATTAGCAGCTGATTTCAATACAACGGACAAAGTTAGTTATGGAAAATCTGCAAGTTATAGTTTAGGAGGTTTTTATGTGCCAAATTATAATGTATTCTCAAGTTATTTTCAAAAAGTGGTTTACAGAGGAGGTTTGAAATTTACCAAGACTGGAACTATAATTGATAATGAAGAAATAAACGAAAAATCTATTAATCTAGGTTTTGGAATGCCAATTATAGGGAGTGTTTCTAATGTGAATCTTGGTTTAGAATTTGGAAAACGAGGAACGACATCTAAAGGATTGGTTCAGGAGAATTATTTTTCTTTTGCAGTGAGTTTTTCTCTTAATGATAAGTGGTTTAGACAACGTAAAATCGATTAAGATTTTGTCTTTTTAAACATTTAGAGGTTGTTTATAAATTAGATATGCTTTTTTTTACTAGAAATATTTCTTCCTATTTTTTTATGTTCATTCTTACTGGAGTGTTTCTTGCTTGTGAAAGTAATTTTAAGGAAATCCAAAAAAATGATTATTCAGAATTTGTTCCTAGTGGAGATGCTGATAATGTGAATCTGAAATACACAGATTCTGGAAGAATAAAATCTATATTGATAAGTCCTAAAATGTTTGATTATGCTAATGTAGATTTTGCATTTACAGAATTTCCAAAAGGAGTTGATGTTACTATATATGACGATAAAGGAAAGCGAACATTTATTCGGTCAAATTATGCGGTTTCATATAAGCAAACCAATATTATCGATTTGCAAGGAAAAGTTAAGATAACTTCTGAGGCAGGACAGGTATTAGAAACCGAACAACTGTTTTTTGATCAAAAAAATCAATGGTTTTATACTGAACGAAAATTTAAATTAACGGATGCAGCGAATAGCTCGACGGGGCAAGGAATTGATTTTAGTAAAGATTTTAAAACAATCAATTCACAAAGAATCCAAGGAGAAATAGAATCCAACGAATAAAATTAAAATCACATGAATTTTTTAAAATACACCTCGTATCTGTATTTGGCTTTTGGAATATATTTTTTATACGAAGGCTATACAAAATTGAATTCAGAAGAATCTCCTGCATTGAGTTTCTTTATTGGAGGACTTGCTATTTTTATGTTTTTCTTTAGAATGCGATTTGCTAAGAAATTTAATGATAAGAATAAAAAGTCTTGATAAAAAATGGAAATAGGGGTCATAATATTGTCTCTAATACTATGTGCATTTTTTTCAGGAATGGAGATTGCCTTTGTTTCGTCAAATAAGATATATCTTGAATTAGAAAAAAAGCAAGATAATTTTCTTTCTAGAATACTTACTAAGCTTACCGAAAAACCTTCAAAATTTATTGTTGCCATGCTTGTTGGTAATAATATAGCCCTTGTTGTATATGGTTTTTTTTCTGGTGAGTTGTTAATGAAGTGGTTGATGTTATTCGATCTTCATTTTTCAGATTTCACTAGTCTTTTGTTGCAAACGGTAATTTCGACGATAATAGTTCTAATCACAGCTGAATTTTTGCCAAAGGTTTTTTTTCAAATTTATGCCAATTCTATAATTAAGTTTTTTGCTATTCCAACTTATTTCTTTTATAGATTATTTTATTTTATTTCAACTTTCTTAATTTGGATTTCCGATTTTGTACTGAAAAATTTTTTTAAAACCGAAGGAGATCAGGTGCAACTCTATTTTAGTAAAGTAGAACTTGGAAATTATATTACCGAACAAATGAGTACTGTAGATGATGAAGAAGAAGTGGATTCTGAGATACAAATTTTTAGAAATGCTTTGGAATTTTCGGGAGTAAAAGCTCGAGATGTGATGACGCCGAGGACTGAAATAGCGGCAATAGATATTAAGGATCCAGTTGCTGATTTGAAAACTTTGTTTATTGAAACCGGTTACTCTAAAATTGTTATTTATCAAAATGCATTGGATGACATAGTTGGTTACGTTCATTCTTTTGATTTATTTAAAAAACCATCTACTATCAAAGATATTGTAATTCCAGTCGAATTTATTCCGGAGACTATTTTTGTAAAAGAGGCTATGGGAATTTTGATGAAAAAGAGAAAAAGTGTAGCAGTAGTTTTGGATGAATACGGAGGGACTTCTGGAATCTTGACAATGGAGGATATAGTAGAAGAACTTTTTGGGGAGATAGAAGACGAACACGATTTAGACGAAGAATTGATCGAAAAAGCATTAGGAGACAATACATTTTTGTTTTCTACTCGACTAGATGTAGAATATTTAAATCAAGCCTATAAGCTTACAATTCCCGAAAGCGATTCGTATGGAACACTTGGAGGATTTATTGTGAATTTTACTAAAGAAATTCCTCAAAAAGGAGCCGAAATTGATATCGAAAATTATCATTTCGTTATTGAAGAAGCCACAAATAAAAAGATAGAATTGGTTAGAATGTCTATCAAAGACTGAGTTTCTTTTTTTAATTTAAAAAAAAACAAAAAAAAAACAGTAGTTCTATAATTATTAATTAGATAATTGTATTTTCGCAAACAAAATTTTATAATAAACAATAATAAACAATGGCAGTTTTATCAAAAATTAGACAACATTCCGCTATAATGATTGGAGTTATCGCTCTGGCATTATTCTCATTTATAATTCAAGATCTTTTTACAAAAGGGAATTTTGGGACCAGTTCAAGTGATGTAGGAAGTATTAATGGAAAAGATGTTTCATTTGAAGATTTTAGAGTTAAGGTAAGCAATGTCGAAAAAAGTGGACAAGGTATCTCTGCAACAGAAGCCTCTAGAAGAGTTTGGGATCAAGAAGTGACTATTGCTTTGCTTACTGCCGAATTTGATAAATTAGGTTTAAGAGTAGGTGAAAAACATATTTTTGATATTCTAAAAGCGGATCAAAATATTGGTGGGAATCCGATGTTTTTGAATGCTGCAGGAATGTTTGATATTGCTAAATTCAAAGAATTTTTTAAATCAAATCCAGAGCAAGCTCAATTCTTAAAAGAAAGAGAGAAAGATGCAGAATTGAATGCTAAGTTTCAAATCTATAATACCTTAATCAAATCTGGAATTTATACTACACAAAGTGAAGGGAAATTCAACTATGAATTAGGAGCAAACAAAGTAAATTTTGATTACGTAGCTGCTTTGTATTCTACTATTAAAGATAGCGATGTAAAAATTAGCGATGCTGAAATTTTGGATTACATGAAAGCCAGTCCAAAAAAATTCAAGTCTGATGAAACTCGTGATGTAGAATATGTGTTGGTAGAAGATAAAGCTTCTGCTGCAGATATTAATGATGTTAAAACAAAATTGACTTCTTTGTTGTCAGGAAGTGTTGTTTATAATCAAACTACTGGTAAAAATGATACATTACCAGGGTTTAAAACTGCTAAAAACGTTGCTGAATTTGTAAATTCAAATTCGGATGTAGCTTACGATTCGTCTTATGTTGCTAAAAAAGATTTACCAGCTGTTGATGCGGATAAATTATACAATTTAGCACCAGGTGAAGTATATGGACCTTATGTTTTTGGTAAATATTACTGTATTTCTAAAGCTTTAGGGAAAAAAGCTGGTGTAAATGCAAAAGCAAGTCATATTTTAATTAGCTGGGAAGGAACTCAAGTTTCAAATCCAAAAGAAAAAAGAACTAAAGAAGAAGCAAAAATTTTGGCTGATGAAATTTTGGCTCAAGTTACTGCAAATCCAGATAGTTTCTTAATGCTTGCCTTTACTAAGTCTGATGATTCTTCATCTCAACAAGGTGGTGATTTAGGTTATTTTGGTCAAAACCAAATGGTGAAGCCATTTAATGATTTTGTTTTTAACAATGGAATTGGAAAAATTGGATTGGTTGAAACTCAATTTGGATATCATATTATTAAAATCACGGATAAACAAGATGGAATTCGTTTAGCAACTGTGGCTCAAAAAATAGAAGCTTCTGAAGCAACTTCTGACAAGGTGTTTCAACAAGCAACTAAATTTGAAATGGATGCTGAAGATAAAGATTTTAATAAATCAGCTAAAGATCTTGGTTTGTCAGTATCTCCAGCTGTTGCGGTAAAAGCAATGGATGAAGCATTTGGACCATTAGGAAACCAAAGAACAATTGTAAGATGGGCTTTTGAAAAGGAAACTAAAGTTGGTGATGTTAAACGATTTGAAGTAGCTAATTTAGGTCACGTTATTGCAAAATTAAAATCTGTAGATGATTCAGGATTGGTTCCAGTTTCTCAAGCAAGACCTTATATCGAAACAATCTTGAAAAACAAGAAAAAAGCAGAGATGTTAAAGGCTAAAATGACAGGAAGCTCATTAGAAGCTATTGCAAAAGCTACTGGAACAACTGTTGCAAAAGCTACAGACATTACTTTAGAAAACCCAGTTTTACCAGGTGGAGTAGGGCAAGAAGCTAAAGTTGTGGGTAATGCATTTGCTTTATCGGCAAATAAAATGTCAGCTCCTATTGAAGGTATTACAGGAGTATATGTTGTAAAAAACAATAGCACTGTAAAAGCTCCAGCTTTGAAAAACTATGCTGATAATGTTGCAAAATTAAAAGCTCAAAGTGCTTCTGATGCTAGTAGAGTATTATCTGCTTTGAAAGATGATGCTGAAATTGAAGATAATAGAAAAGATTTTAACTACTAGATAGATTATAGTTATAAAAAAAACCTGATGCTTGAAAAATAAAGTATCAGGTTTTTTTTATATTATAGGTAGCTCTTTTTTTAATGAATTACTCAATTCAATTAAATATTTTATTGTTAAATTTTATATCATCATTTTCTTTCTTCGTGACAATTTTTCTTTAACCTATGTCAAATATTACCGTTCATAGTATTTTTTGGTAAATCGTCTATACTTTTTGCGATACAAAAAAAAATGACATTATTTTGCATTAGTCAATTTTAAAGAATATTTTAATTAATACTATTTCTTATGTTTAGTTTATTTAGAAAAAAGCCTAAAGAATATTCCAAAATTGAAAGTCACATTTTTGGAATAATTACTGAGTTGCTAAAACTTAGTTCAACAGATATAAATTGTGACGAATTAGGTGCTAGATATTATCTTAGTAATGAAGAGCAACATTTTAGAGTTACTATTTATAGCGAGGATTCAGTAATCAGATTAACAAATACTCATGATTCTGTAGCTGAAAAATACAGTGTAGGTTTTGTGAAAGATGTATTGAGCGCTGTGAAAGAAGAAAAACACAGAAGAATGGAGTTAGTTTGCGGATCCATTACAACAAGTATCGAGGCTATGGCAGAACGCATGCATAATAAATTACTTGAGCAGAATGAAGCTGAAAATCAAACCATCAAGTTAGTCAAAACGGAAAGTTATAGTAATAGAAAAAAAGCGAATTACTAAGCGTTTATAAAATTAGGTCTTTATAGGCTATAATAATTTCATATCCTCTCTTTGTAAAATAATGTAGAGGATTTTTTTTTGAAACTACTAATACAAAATCACCTCCCCAGGCACCAAGACTTTTTATAGTTCCCTCAAAATCTGGAAACAAAGCTTCTTTTACGGTTTTAGTTTCAAGAATAGCACTCAATATTTTTTCATGTTTTTCTAAAGCTTCTGAAAAAACTTCTTCATTTTGAGCTTGTAAAACGTGCTGAGTCAATTGATTTATAGTTTCCTTTTGTTGATCTAAATGATTTTTTTTCTCTTTATAAGAGGCAATAGCTTTTTTGCTGTCTTGTTTTTGGTTGAGATAAACAAAATATAAATTCTCGAAAAACTTAGGGTTAAATTTTACTTTTTCGACTATTGGTTTTTCATTTTCGATATGATAAATAATTGGACAGTCATTTTGAGCACAGCTAATATCGTAACCACTTCCTCCAAAACTAATTCTAAGAAGCGTGTAGGCATCAATAGAAAACCATTGGGCGATATTGTTTATTAGAGTTGATGATGTTCCAAGTCCCCATTTTCTTGGGAAAGTCAATTCGGTAGTAACGTTGAAGCCCTTAGAATTTGATAAGATTTCTGGATTTAGATCGTGTGCTGATCGTAGAATCGTAATTAAAGTTTCTTTTATCGATTCATATTGTAATGGAGTTTTATTTGTTATATCTGAATAGAGGATTGTTTCATCAAACCAAATACTACCATCAGCATCATAACTTTTCCATTTTATTTCGTGATTTGTTTTTTTTTCGATACTTAAATTTTGTCCTAATTTAGTAGGTAGTGCTAATGCTTTTACGCCATCAAGAACGAGGTATTCTCCTGTTATTAAAAGTTTTCCGTTGCTGTAAAAGGTTGTTTTCATGGATGTTTTTTTGTAGCCCCGATAGTAGTGGAAATCCTTTTGTGCCAGGGTTCGGCACAAAAGATTGAAACGGATAGCGGGATTGGCTCCTAATAAAATTAATTATTTTCTTAAGTTTTCTATAAAATCTACAACTCCGCTATGTGAAACGACGTGGTGTTTGAAGTGTTTTTTAATTAAATGCCGTTCTTCATCATTGGTTTCGAACTGATTGAGAATGTTGTTTAGATGCATTTTCATGTGGCCTTCTTGTATTCCTGTTGTGGTGAGTGAACGCAAAGCGGCAAAGTTTTGTGCCAAACCTGCAACTGCTACAATTTGCATAAGTTCTTCTGCTGTTGGTTTTTCTAGCATTTCTAAAGATAATTTTACCAAAGGATGTAAAGAGGTTAGTCCGCCAACGGTTCCTAATGCTAAAGGGACTTCTAGCCAAAAACTAAAAACCCCATTTTCGATTTTGGCATGA
This sequence comes from Flavobacterium adhaerens, assembly GCF_040045115.1. NCBI lineage: Bacteria > Pseudomonadati > Bacteroidota > Flavobacteriia > Flavobacteriales > Flavobacteriaceae > Flavobacterium > Flavobacterium adhaerens. The sequence goes on from NZ_JBDLZX010000017.1 coordinate 8,682, forward strand.
GACAAACTGGAATATTGGCCGTTTTTTGATGCATAAGCATGAATTCCAGCTTCGACAGCTCTAAAGTCGTTTCCAGTTGCTAAAACAACAGCGTCTATTCCGTTCATAATCCCTTTATTGTGCGTTACGGCACGGAAAGGCTCTATTTCGGCAATTTGAACAGCTTGAATAAATTTTGTCGCAAATTCTTCAGGATCTTCTATATGTTTTTCGGCTAATTCTTCTATTGGACATGATACTTCGGCACGAACAATACAATTGGGCACATAGTTTGACAAAATGCTCATGACCACCTGGATGTTCTTTTCTTCTTCAGTGAATATTTCGAAATCTAATGCTTCCTCTTTTAATGTCTTGGCAAATTGCTCTAAACAGGAGTTGATAAAATTAGCTCCCATGCTATCCTTTGTTTCAAAGGTTGCATGAAGTTGAAAGTAATTTGGAAGCAAATCCGTTTTGTTGTTTAGAATGATGTCAATAATTCCACCACCACGTTTTTGCATGTTTTTGGTAAGATTTTCGGTATTGTCAAACAATTTTGATTTTATTTGAGCGAAAAAGGATGTCAGTTTTGATGAATCTCCTTTGTAAATAAAATGAACTTGTCCAATTTTTTCGGTATTGATAACAGTAGTTTTAAAACCCCCACGTGTGGACCAAAATTTGGCTGCTTTTGATGCTGCGGCAACTACCGAACTCTCTTCAATGGCCATTGGTATAGTTTTATATTTTCCATTTATCAAAAAATTTGGTGCCACCCCTAGAGGTAAATAAAAGTTTGAAATGGTATTTTCTATAAACTCATCGTGTAATTTCTGAATTTTTTCGTCTGCATTCCAATAATTTTTAAGAATAGAAATGGCTTCGCTAGGGGTTGAAAAATAGTTATTAGCAATCCAGTTAATTTTTTCTTCTTTGGATAATTTAGAAAATCCTGAAACCATATTGTTCATAGAGTATTTGTTATTCTTTAATGAGACAAAGATACATATTCCTGATGTTTTATTTTCGGGATATTTTTTTTGGTTTTTAGATTAAAATATTAAAAACTGTAGCGATTTTTATTTTGAGAATAGTAGTAATTTATCCATTCTTTTGTTGTAATGTGAAAAGATAGTTTTGCTAATGATTTTTTGTAGAATTTTAAAAATTGCTCATTCTTTGGTAAGAATGTTTGATTTTTATTTACTTATTGAGAAACATTCATAAGAATTGTTAAAAATATTTTTTTATAACATTTAACATCGCTTTGGTGTTTTATTTGTGAATTTTTCACTAAAATTGTCGTTTTTATAACTTAACCTACATTATGAGTTCAAACAAAATTACTATTTTACTTCTTTTTTTGTGTGTTACTGTTTTTGGACAGCAGAAAATAACGGTTGATGAGATTTATACAGGTGCTTTTCGTGCGAAAGGAATGGATCAAATGCAATCTTTAAAGAATACGAATCAATACACAGTATTGAATTTTGACAGAGTTTCTAAGAGTATGCAAATTGATTTATACGATTTCGCTACTTTGAAAAAAGTTTCAAATTTGATTGACACAAAAAATATTAAAGAACTTGCTAAGGGAATCGATAGTTATACTTTTGATTCTTCTGAAAAGAAGATTTTAATTGCTTGTAATTCTTCTAAAATTTTCCGCCACTCTTTTACTGCTGATTATTTCGTTTACGATATCGCAGAAAAAACTTTGACAAAACTGGTTGATTCTCAAATTCAAGAACCAACTTTCTCGCCTGACGGAACAAAAATCGCTTACGCAAAACAGAATAACCTTTATATCTACGACCTAGCATCAAAAAAAGAAATTGCTGTTACAACTGATGGAAAAAAGAATGCCATTGTAAATGGTATTACTGACTGGGTTTATGAAGAAGAATTTGCATTTGTACGAGCTTTTGACTGGAGTAAGGACAGTAAAAAAGTAGCTTATATTCGTTTTGACGAAAGTCAGGTTCCAGAGTTTTCGATGTCAATGTTTCATAAAGATTTATATCCAACAATTGAAACGTTCAAATACCCTAAAGCTGGTGAGAAAAATTCAGAAGTTTCATTGCATATTTTTGATGTAGCAGGATCGACTTCTAAAAAAGTTGATTTAGGAAACTATAATGATTTCTACATTGCGAGAATGCAATGGACGAATGACAATAATGTATTATCGGCTCAGGTTTTAAATCGTCACCAAGATAATTTAGATTTGCTATTTGTGGATGGAACATCAGCAAAAGCCAAAGTGGTTTTGAACGAGAAGGATAAAGCTTATGTTGATGTTACCGATAATTTGACATTTTTAGCAGATAATAGTTTTATCTGGACAAGTGAGCAAGATGGTTTTAATCATATTTATGTATATGATAAAACAGGAAAGCTTAAAAATCAAGTTACTAAAGGAAATTGGGAAGTTACTAATTACTACGGTTTCGACGAAAAAAACAAAACTATTTTCTACCAATCTACAGAAAAAGGTTCCATCAATAGAGCAGTTTACCGTATTTCATTAGAAGGAAAAAATAAAGTTGCTTTATCAAGTAAAATTGGAACAAACTCAGCGACATTCAGTCCTAACTTCCAATACTTCATTAATACTTATTCTAGCGCTACTCAACCAACAACTTATACTTTAAACGAGGCAAAAGCAGGAAAAGAAATTCAGGTTATCGAAAACAATAAGGTTCTTGCAGATAAATTAAAAGGATATGAGCTTCCTTCAAAAGAGTTTTTTGTTCTAAAGACTGCAAAAGGAAATGAATTGAATGCTTGGATTATGAAGCCAAAAGATTTTGATGCTTCAAAAAAATACCCAGTTTTCATGTTTCAGTATTCAGGGCCAGGATCACAGCAGGTAGCAAATCAATGGAATAATTCTAACGATTATTGGTTTCTTTCATTGACGCAACAAGGTTGTATAGTTGCTTGTGTCGATGGTAGAGGAACAGGATTCAAAGGTGCTGAGTTCAAAAAAGTAACTCAGCTACAATTAGGTAAATATGAAGTAGAAGACCAAATTGAAGCCGCTAAAGTTATTGGTTCTTATCCATACGTTGATGCTTCACGAATTGGAATTTTTGGATGGAGCTACGGTGGTTTCATGGCTTCAAACTGCATTTTCCAAGGAGCAGATGTATTCAAAATGGCTATCGCCGTTGCACCAGTTACCAACTGGCGTTTTTATGACAGTGTTTATACTGAGCGTTACATGCATACTCCGCAAGAAAATGCAAGCGGATATGATATCAATTCTCCGATCAACCATGTGGATAAATTGAAAGGCAAGTTTTTATTAATTCATGGTTCAGGTGATGACAACGTTCACGTTCAAAATTCAATGCAAATGATGGAAGCTTTAATTCAAGAAAACAAACAATTTGATTCTCAGATATATCCTGACAAAGACCATGGTATTTATGGAGGGAAAACAAGAATACAACTGTATAATAAAATGACTAATTTTATTAAAGTAAATTTATAGTAGTAAGCAATGAGCGCAATTAGACCAACTTTAGAGGAAATTCAAAATTTCGAAGGAAAATACCCGAAACAGTTGTGGTATTTATTTTTTGTAGAAATGTGGGAGCGTTTTTGTTTCTACGGAATGCGTGGTGTATTGACCATTTTTATGGCAGATCAGCTTTTAGGACTAGCTTTGTCTGATAAAGATGCCAATTTAAAATACGGTGCTATTCAGGCGTTTGTATATGCTTTCACTTTTATAGGTGGAATTTTTGCGGACAAAATTTTAGGGTTTAAAAAATCATTGTTTTTCGGAGGTTTAATAATGATTTTAGGAAACTTAATCATTGCGTTTTCTCCGCAAGCCTTATTTTATGTCGGAATTACATTGACTATTATAGGGACAGGTTTTTTTAAACCGAATATCTCTTCGATGGTGGGTGAATTATACAAGGAAGGAGATCCTCGTCGTGATGCAGGTTTCGGTTTGTTTTATTCAGGTATTAATGCCGGAGCTTTTTTAGGAGGTATTGTTTGTGTTTATCTTGGAAAAAGTGCAGATTTTGGATGGAGTTATGCCTTTTTGGCTGCCGCTGCTGTAATGGTTATTGGATTAATCACTTTTGTGTATACTAAAAATGCATTAGGTCCAATTGGAGACTCACCTTTATTAGAAAATGAACCTTCAAAACGCAAAACCAAAGAAATTGCTGTGTATGTTGGAGCCTTACTGAGTATTCCACTGGTCTTTTTGATGATTAAAAATACGGACTATACAGATTATTTTATGTATACTATTGGCCCGTTGGCCTTGTTGTACTTCTTGTATGAAACATTTAAAGAAAACAGTGAAGCAGCACGTAAAAAATTAATTGCAGCATTGGTTTTTATTTTATTCTCTGTAGTTTTCTGGGCTTTCTTTGAACAAAGTGGAGGGTCATTATCTTTATTTGCAAAATACAATCTTTCGGATAAGTTGTTGTTTTTCAATATTGATCCTAATATGGTGAACAACTCTTCAAACTCTTTGTTCGTAATTATTTTTAGTCCAATTATCGGTTTGTTGTGGTTAGGATTGGCGAAACGAAAAATTGAGCCGAACACTGTAATTAAATTTGGAATTGGATTTTTGTTCTTAGCTGCAGCATTTTATGTTTTTTACTCTACTCGTTTCTTTGCTGGTCCGGATGGTAAAACATCTTTAAATGTTTTTACGGTTTCATACCTGATTATTACTTTGGCTGAGTTGTGTTTGTCGCCAATTGGGTTGTCAATTATGACCAAACTATCTCCGAAGAGGTTGTCAGGAATGATGATGGGAATGTGGTTTTTGGCGAGTGCATATGGACAATATGTAGCAGGTTTGTTAGGGGCAGGAATGTCATCGCCTGATGAAAATGCTTCAGCTGCAGATAAATTGATTGCTTTTACAGATGGTTATTATCAATTGGCAATTTATGCACTGATTGCGGGTATAGTTTTGGTTGCACTTTCGCCTTTGGTGCGTAAGTTAATGCAGGAGGTTAAATAAAAAGTTCTTAAAAGAATTAGTTTTAAATTTTTAATATGAGTCAGAACAATACAGATCAATTTTTTAAGAGTACCGTTTTAGGACATCCTGCCGGTTTGTTCGTTTTATTTTTTACAGAGATGTGGGAGCGTTTTTCGTTTTACGGAATGCGTTCATTATTGATTTTATTTTTAACCACTTCTTTTGTAGATGGCGGCTGGGGCTGGACTCGTGAGAATGCTTCTGCGCTTTTCGGTTCTTATGTAGGATTGGTTTATCTGTCTACCATGCTTGGCGGTTATTTTGCCGACAAAGTAATTGGTTTTCGATGGGCAGTAGTAGTTGGGGCAGTTTTAATGACGTTAGGACATGCTTCTATGGCGGTTGAAACAGAATTTTCTATTTACCTTGGTTTAGTATTATTGGTTTTTGGAAATGGTTTTTTTAAGCCAAATATGACTTCTATTGTTTCTGAAATGTATAAAGACCGTCCTGAAAAGAAAGACGGAGCCTACACATTATTTTATATGGGCGTGAATGCAGGTGCTTTTTTCGGAATTTTGCTTTGTGGATACTTAGGGGAAAAAGTGGGCTGGAGTTATGGTTTTGGATTAGCAGGAATTTTTATGTTCTTCGGAATGCTGCAGTTTTGGCTGTCTCAGAATATCTTTGGAGATATTGGTTTAAAGCCAAATAAAGAAAGTAAAGCAAAAGCTGAGGCTTTAGATACAGATAAAAGAAACCCTTTTTCGCCATTGCAGTTAGCAGCAATTGCATTCTCTTCAATTGTAGCGTTGTTATGGCTTGTAAATGATCCTGCGGCCAAAATATCCGGAGGAAAAGTAAATGTTTTTTCTTTCCTTGGTGATAACGGAAATTCAATTGCGATACTTTCTGCCTTAATTGTTTTTATTGTTTTGTTGGTTTACAGATTTACTCAATATTCAAAAATTACTAAAGAAAAACTGATAGCAGTAACTTTTTTCGCTTTTCTAACAATTTTCTTTTGGGCAATTTTTGAGCAGTCTCCAAACAGTCTGACCATTTTTGCCAGTGATTATACAGACCGAGTTTTGGTTGGAAATTGGAGTGTTGTCTTTTTAGTAGTAAATTCATTAATTACGATTTTGCCATTGGTGATTATAACCTGGGTTTTGATCTTATTATTTAAACAGACTTTCAAATTATATGCTGTCGCTAATATTATTTTGAGTATTAGTTTTGTCATTATTTGGGCAATAGCAATCTGGATGCTGGCTAAAGATTATTATACAGCCGGATATTTGTCATTGTCAGACGCAACATTGCAAACTTTGAAAATTGACAAGGTTACGACACCTCTTACCGAAGTTCCAGCAACATGGTTTTCTACTTTAAACTCTTTGTTTATCATTTCTTTAGCTCCATTGTTTTCTAAATGGTGGGAAAGCAAATACAACCCTTCTGCAAATTTAAAATATGGTATCGGAATGGGGTTGCTTGCACTTGGAATGGCTTGTGTTGCTTTTGGTGCAAATGGGATTGAGCCAGGAGCCAAAACAGCTTCGGTAAGTATGATTTGGCTAATTCTGGTTTATCTTTTTCACACAATGGGTGAACTTTGTATTTCTCCAGTTGGACTTTCGTATGTTAGTAAATTAGTTCCTGCCCGTATGATTGCGTTCATGTTCGGAGTTTGGTACCTGGCAGTGGCTATCGGAATGAAAGGGGCTGGGATGTTTGGTGAAAATATTGATAAAATTGCCAATGAGCACGGTTTAAGTTATTTCTTTTGGATGCTGACCATTATATCAATTGTGGTGGCTTTGTTTTCAATTTTAATGACACCAGTCATTAAAAAATTAATGCATGGTGTAAGATAACCAACTTTATTATTTTTGTTTAAATTTGAAAAAAAAATAAACCAAATGAGAAAAATATTTATACTGGCTTTTTTTATAATAGGTTCTTTGGCTGTAGAAGCTCAAGAAGTGAAATGGTACACAGATGTAAAAGAGGCGATTACAGTTTCTGTCAAAGAAAAAAAACCATTGATGCTTTTTTTTACAGGAAGTGACTGGTGTGGATGGTGCATTCGGTTACAAAAAGAAGTGCTGAAAACACCAGAATTTGATAAATGGGCAAAAGAAAGTGTTGTTCTTGTTGAAATAGATTACCCAAGAAGAACTGCACAATCGGCAGAATTGAAAAGACAAAATAACGAATTGCAACAAGTTTTCGGGATCCAAGGTTTTCCAACGGTCTATTTTGCTAACGCAAAAGAAAAAGACGGCAAAGTCAATTTTGAAGCATTAGGAAGCACGGGTTATGTTGCAGGTGGTCCTACAGCTTGGTTGGGAGTTGCAGATTCATTTGTTAAAAAGCCAATTGTAAGTGCTGAGGAAACTTCTAAATCCAAATCTAAATCCAAAACCAAAAAAGGCTAAAATAATTAGTTAATTCTGAAGAATCCTTTTTCGTTCGTTGAATGAAAAGGGATTTTTTTCTTTGCGCAAGTTCTTGCCCATATTTGTTGAATGTTTTTATAATTGGAAGCATCAGCCACAATATTTTTGGGTTTAGCTATTTGTAGTAATCGCTCAAGATTAATTTTTGCAGATTGAGTTATAATAATGATATCAGGATGAATTCTAGTGGGATAAATAGTTGTACTATCAATCAAGAGAATTTTTTTGTCCTCAAAATAAAAAAGATTTTTTAGTTGGTATTGGTGTTGTAAGGAACTAAAATTCGATGTTAAATACGAAGATACTTGTTCATTGGGAGTGTTTTTAATATCAAAGTTATTTGCATAGAGTGTAGCATTTGTTCCTTTTCGTTCTATTATTTGTGTTTGTTTGTAAGTATTAAAAACAATAAATTCAGCTTGTTTTTGGGTTTCCCATTTGGTTGCTATGTAGGATAATTGCAACAGTATAATTGCCGATAATGTGGCTAGACAATTTTTGAAAGTTCTAAATTTTAAGGCCAAAACAAGTGTTATAATTACCAAATAACTGTTTAATAATAGCGGAATATTCAAAGGAATATCTTTGATAATGAACTGTTCAAAGGAGGCTACTGTTTCGATAATTTTGTTCAAACAAAAGATACTTAATTCTAATGCATTGATGGTATAAACAGAGACCCAATTGAAGGCAGCAAAAAACATTACCAAAACCCCAAGCCCCATTATTAGACCCAAAAGAGGGATGATCAGGATATTGGTTAGAAAGAATAATCCAGGAAATTGATGGAAATAATAAATACTAAGTGGTAAAGTTCCTATCTGTGCTGCAAATGAAATTGTTAGAATGTCCCAAAAATAGTTTGCGATTTTGTTTTTAGGTTTCCAAATTGAGGCTAATAAGGGCTGTAGCCAAATGATAAAAAAAACGGCTAAATAACTGAGTTGAAAGCCTAGGTCGAACAAAAAAGAAGGTTCAAATAACAATATGACTAATATTGAAATTGATAAAGTGTGATAAATATTGGTGCTTCTTCGTAGATAGAGACCAATGGCTACAAATGAAAACATTACCACAGATCGAACTACAGATGCGGATAATCCAGTAAAAATTCCAAATAAGAACAACAATATTAGCGTTGTTGTCAATTTTAAGAGATTGCTTTTTGGAGAGTTAGGAAAAGGTTTTAATAGAAAATTTATAAACAAAAGTAGAAATCCGATATGCAAACCCGAAACCGATAAAATATGTACCGCTCCAGCATATTGATAATCTTGAATAATTTCTGGATCAATATCTTGTTGTTGTCCTATGATTAAGGCAATTGCTACGTTTAACTCTTTTGAGTTGAATTTACTTTTTTCTAGATTTTTAATTATTTTCGATCGTAGAGCAGCAGCGTAATACCAGATGTTCTCTGTTTTTTTAGAGCCTAATTGTATTTGATTGAGTTTGACAAAAAGTTGAGCGTAAATTTGTTTGTTTTCTAGATACTTAGAATAATCAAACTGGTTGGGATTTTTTTGATTACTATTTTTAATGAGTTGCGCTTCGATTTTAAGTTGATTTCCAATTGTAAATTGATATTGAGTCAAGCTATCTTTTTCGATGTTTAAGAGGATTTTTCCAGATGTTTCTTTGCCATTTATCGAGTTTACTTGTGCAAGGTAGCGTTCTCTAAAGTGAGTACTTTTGAGCCTTTCTTTTACAGTAAGTATAAAAACATGATTACTATTATGAATATTTTTGTAGTGGTTGTAATGCTTGGGTTGAAAAGTTTCTGTGTGTAGTGTTTGGGTAGTCATTCCAATTGTCAAGGACTGGAGACAGGTTATTATTCCGAAATATATCGAAATTGTTGAATGTTTTTTAGATAAATAGTAGAATAGTATAAAGATAATAAAGGTTGCGCCTAATAAAGTAATGACAGTAGTAGGAACCGGTTTTAGAAAATAGGAAAGTAAAAGACCTATTATAAAAAAAATAGTGACTTTGAGTAAAGGGAAATTCCAAATTTTCATAAGAAACGTTTTTTAGTTTCACTTAGAAATGTAAAGATTGTCTTTATTAATACAGAATGATAATCTAAAATAAAATAGTTAAGTAGTTGGTTTAGTTATGAGTGTGATTATAAAACTAAATATTTTTTTTAAAATCACAATTTATATTGTAAATATTTTCGTAAAAAAACAAGCGTAAGTTTTGTGAATTTTAAATTTGTTTTTTTGTCAAATATAATTAACCTGAAAAGGTTTAATAAGAATAGCAGATAATACATCTCGAACCAATGCAGGAATGAATTGGTTTTAATTTTTAGAGAAATAGTTTTTTGCGACAGTTAATCTTTCTAGGTATTGAAGATTTTAAATTTTAAAAAGTTTGCCGAAAAATAGTTGCTTTATGTTAGATTTAGATAAAGAATCAGAGTTGAAGTGTGTTTCTTCATACTCGAAATTAGGATAACCCAATATCAATCTAATTCCTTCAGGAATTGTGTTTAAAAGTGTATTTTTCTCCGAAATTATACTGTTTAGCATATTGTTTTCTTTCTGTATTTCATTGTTAAAACGGGTCAAAATCAGCATTGTAGCAAAATTAAGTATGGCTGATGCTGTTTCGCTTTTGACGCCAATTTCATTTGAGATCATTTCAGAAATACGCCCTTTTTTGTAAGAGAAAATTTGATTCAATGGCTCATTGCCTTCTTCTTCAAAAGAATAATTTATCGAAGTGATTTTACCGTTTTCAAATTCGGTAGATTTATAAAATTCGGTCAGAGCAACAGAATTGATTATTTGCTCAAATAATGCATCGTTGGTAATTTTATCACCAAGACCAATGAGTACCGTACAAAAACTGGCATCTATTGATTTTTTTAATACAGATTCATTCTCTTCGTATTTTTTACAAAAGAGTGAAATTAAGGGTGAAGTGACAACACTTCGCAGTTGATTAAGTAAAAATGGGGCCATATTTATCTTTATATCAAGCAAATTTTGTTTGCATTATTCTATAAAAATCGACAAAGTGTATTATTTTATCGATTATCGGATAAATATATGTAAAATAAAATCAATAAATAACAAAAAGTAATAAATTTTTTAAAATTTGAATATTTTTTTGTTAATTGTTTTTAATATGGTTAGATAAAGATGTTTCCTTGTTTAGTTATTGATGCCTAAATTTAGAAAAGCATCACAAATTTACTGATATCGAAATACTTATTTTAGGTTGCTTACAATCAATTGAGCTGTGGTTTTACTGGCGCCAATTCCACCAAGTTTTTCTTCTAATAAATCGTAGTCGTTTAGTAATTTCTGGCGGTAATCAGGATTTAGAATTTTGGTCAATTCTTCATAAATGCGTTGCTGTGAACAATCATCCTGAATCAATTCTGTAACCACTTCTCTGTCCATAATTAAGTTGACCAAAGAAATGTATTTAAGGGTTATAATGCGTTTAGCAATTTGGTACGAAACCCAACTTCCTTTATAGCAAACCACTTCGGGAATTTTAAAAAGAGCGGTTTCTAATGTGGCTGTTCCCGAAGTTACAAGAGCTGCGGTAGCATTGCGTAATAGTGCATAGGTTTTATTTGATATAAATTTGATGTTGTCACTCGAAATAAATTGTTGGTAAAAACTAAAATCTTGACTCGGAGCACCCGCTATTACAAACTGATAATCTGGAAAATCCTCAACGATACTAAGCATTACTGATAGCATTTTGCTGATTTCTTGTTTTCGGCTTCCTGGTAAAATAGCAATAATTGGTTTTTCGGATAATTGATTTTCGGTTCGAAAAGTAGTCGTATCAATGGCCGATTGGTTGTGAATGGCATCAATCAACGGATGGCCGACAAAGTGTACGGGGAAATTGTGTTTCACTTCGTAGAAATCTTTTTCAAAAGGTAAAATCACATACATTTTATCAATATCGTGCTTGATGGCTTTGATTCTATTTTCTTTCCATGCCCAAATTTGTGGCGAAATATAATAATGATTCTTATATCCGTTTTCTTTGGCCCATTTAGCAATTCGCATATTAAAACCTGGATAATCAATATAAATGATAACGTCAGGATTAAACTGTTTAATATCATTTTTACAAAAGGCAATATTATTCAAAATGGTTTTTAGATTGAAGAGAACCTCTATAAAACCCATAAAAGCCAAATCACGGTAATGTTTTACCAAAGTACCTCCTATATTTTGCATTAAATCACCTCCCCAAAAACGAATTTCTGCTTTGGGATCTTCTTGATAGAGTGCTTTCATTAAATTTGAGCCATGTAAATCTCCTGATGCTTCTCCTGCAATAATATAGTATTTCATTTTTTTGCTTTTTATTGAACCGATTTTTTTCAACCACAAATTACACAAATTTGTAGTAATCCGACAAGATTTTAAAAGAACTAATTGAGTTGCTTTTTTGTCGTTTTAACGGGTTTGATTTATTTTTTTAAAGAAATAACGTGACAATGGTTAATACAATAACCGAAAAAATGACTCCTCTTGCCATGAGTTCTTTGTTTATTTTTAGTAATATTCCAAAGGCAGCCAAATCAAGAATAGAACCCAAAGTCACAATCTTTCCTAGGTTTCCTTGACTTTTTATGAGTTCAATTCCAGGTAGAAATTCCAAATGCATTACACATGTGATGTAAAGAAACATTCCTATTACAGCAGCAATGATCCCGATTATAAATCCGATTAGTAGGTCTATTTTATTCATTCCATTTCCAGGTGTTAAGTTGTTGCATCGTGTGATGGGCAGTCAGATCAAATTTTACAGGGACAACCGAAATGTATCCGTTTTCTAAAGCCCATTCGTCAGTGTCTTCGCCTTTGTCTTCGTTGATAAATTCGCCGTCGAGCCAGTAATAATCTTTTCCTTGAGGTGTTTTTCTTTTTTCAAATCTCTGATCGTATTTAGCATTGGCTTGGCGACAAATTTTTATTCCTTTAATTTCATTTTCTTTCAATTTTGGAAAATTAACATTCAGCACTACACCGTTTGGGAGTTTGTTTTGCAAAACTTCAAGTGTTATTTTTTTGATATAAGATTTGATTGGTGTAAAATCGGCATTCCAATCGAAATCCAACAACGAAAAACCTATAGATTGAATCCCTTCGATCCCAGCTTCAACAGCAGCGCTCATGGTTCCGGAATAGATTACATTTATAGACGAATTTGATCCGTGGTTGATTCCCGAAACACAAATGTCAGGTTTTTGTTTTAAAAGTTCGTTAACTGCCAATTTTACACAATCTACTGGAGTTCCAGAACAACTGTATTCGGTTATTGTGTCAGTGTCTTTTGAAATTTTATTCAGATAAAGGGTGTTGTTTATGGTGATGGCATGTCCCATGGCACTTTGAGGTTTGTCTGGCGCAACCACTACAACCTCACCAATTGTAGCCATTACTTCAATCAAAGTACGAATTCCTGGCGCCGAGATACCGTCGTCATTGGTAATAAGGATAAGAGGTTTTTTATTTTTCATTTTAAATTTAGAATAAAAATAATTGTTGATATTTTTTTAGTTCTTGAACAAATGTAGGGAGTCAATATGGTATATTGCGAACAAATAAAATCTATTTTTATACCTTTAACAAAAAATTATATAGCACTTTAAGGGGGTGGCATAGTTTTTAATGTAACTTAGTTTAAAAAATTTTGATGAATTCTATTATAGTCTTTATGAAGCGAAATTATAAAATACTCATTGCAGTGGTATTTCTTTCAGCCACTTTGTTTGCTTTTAAAATAAATTCAAAAAAGGCAATTGATCCAGAGAGGGACAAATTATTGTTGGAATTGTTAACATTCGTAATTGAGAAAGGGCACTATAACCCAGCTGTGGTCGATGATGAATTTTCTAAAGGAGTTTATAAAGATTATATCACTGCTTTAGACCCTTCTAAGCGTTTTTTCTTGCAATCAGATATCAATGAGTTTTCTAAATTCGAGTTAGAGCTTGACGATCAATTATTGAATAAGGATTTGACCTTTTTTAATTTGACTTATGACCGCTTGATGTTGAGAATGGAGGAAAGTAAAAAAGTGTTTAAAACTATTTTGAGTAAGCCATTTAACTACAATCTAGAAGAAACTTTTAATGTAGATTACGATAAAACTCCTTATGCTAAAAACAGTACAGAGTTAAAAGAAAAATGGAGAAAACAAATTAAATTATCGACTCTTTCATCTTTTACAGATAAGAAAAAAATAGAAGAGGATAAGAAAGAAAAAGATCCAAAATATGTGATGAAAACCGATGCTGAGTTGGATGTTGAAACTAGAGAAAGTTCTTTGAATTCTTTAAATGAATCTTTTGGATTCATGAACGAACTAAAGAGAGACGACTGGTTCACGTTATTCATCAATTCGATAATGTCACGCTTTGATCCACACACAACTTATTTTGCTCCTGAAGAGAAAGAAAGATTTGATGTTAGTATGAGTGGAAAGCTTGAAGGTATTGGGGCGAGATTACAAAAAAAGAACGACTATACTGAAATTTCAGAATTGATTTCTGGAGGACCAGCTTGGAGAGGAAAAAAATTAGAGGCGGGCGATTTAGTGATGAAAGTAGCTCAAGGTAATGGTACTCCTGTTGATGTTGTAGGAATGCGTTTGGACGATGTTGTAAAAAAAATCAAAGGACCAAAAGGTTCAGAAGTTCGTTTGACTGTTAAAAAAGTTGACGGAACCATTCAGGTTATTTCTATCATTAGGGATATTGTTGAAATAGAGGAAACCTATGCAAAATCAAGTGTTGTTGAGAAAAACGGGTTGAAATATGGAGTAATCTATTTGCCTAAATTCTATATTGATTTCGAAAACAAAGATGGTAGAGATGCTGGTAAAGACATCGCATTGGAGGTTGAAAGATTGAAAAAAGAAGGTGTTAATGGAATTGTACTCGATGTTAGAGATGACGGGGGAGGATCATTATCTACCGTTGTAAACATTGCGGGATTATTTATTGAGCAAGGTCCAATTGTACAAATAAAATCAGCAGGCAAGAAAAAGGAAATCTTGTACGATACTGATAAAAAAGTAGAATGGAATGGTCCCTTAGTTATCATGGTCAATGAATTTTCAGCTTCGGCTTCAGAGATTTTGGCAGCTGCAATTCAAGATTACAAGAGAGGAATTATCATCGGAAGCAAGCAAACTTACGGTAAAGGAACTGTACAAAATGTAATTGATTTGAATCAATTTGTGCGTAACAGCTCGGCTGGCGATTTAGGGGCACTAAAAACTACGACTCAAAAATTCTATAGAATTAACGGAGGATCCACTCAATTAGAAGGGGTTAGTAGTGATGTTGTTATGCCAGATCGTTATGCTTATTTAAAAATGGGTGAGCGTGATGAAGAAAATGCTATGCAATGGGACAAAATTGATGCAGCTCCTTATACAGTTTGGAATAACAATGAAAAATTTGCTCAAGCAATTATTAATAGTAAAAATAGAATTGCAAGTAATGTTCAATTTCAGTTAATCGAAGAGAATGCAAAGTGGATTGATAGCAGAAGCAAAGAAAACACTTATAGTTTAAATATTGATAAATTTAAGGTGGCGCAAAAACAAATCGAGGAAACAGCCAAGAAATTTAAGCCAATTCTTGACTATAAAAACAATTTGAAATTTACATCATTACCTTATGAATTGGAAGTTTTTAGTAAAGATCCAATTTTAAAAGAAAAAAGAGATGCATGGCACGAAAGCTTATCAAAAGATATTTATGTAGAAGAAGCTTTAAATATTTTGGATGATTTGCAATCTAAATCAATTGTGAAAAATAAAAGCAATATACAAAGTGATAAAAAAGGGAAGTTGGTCAAATCATAATTCCTGACTTTAGAATATGTAACGGGGTTCTCTTTAGGAGAGCCTCTTTTTTTTGAGTCAATTTTCTTAAGGAATGATATAATGTAGTTTTTTTGATTGTATCGGACTTGATGTTAGAATGTTTTTGGAATGTTTTTGGACAATTAAAACTCAAAAAAAAAGCTATCAAAACTTAATTTGATAGCTGATTTACAACTAACTAAAAAAAATATTTATTGTTTAATGAGTTTAATGACACTTGTTTGTTGATCTTCATTGTATATTTTTATGAAATACAAACCGCTACTTAAATCACTTATATTGTATTGATACTCTTTTTGATGAGACTTGTCGAAAGTTTTTACCAATTGACCTGTTAAGGAATAGATTTGTATTTTACTAGTTTCGACATTCAATGTAAAGTAGTTTGAAACCGGGTTTGGTAATAATAAAATACTTTGAGAAGTTTCATAATCGTTGGTTGCCAAGTTGGTCATTTTATTTCCTAAAACTCTAAATTCACCAGGTTGTAAATTGATAGTTGCATTGACATTGGTTACTGTGAGGGTTGAATTATCCATCAAATTGTACCATGTCCCAGTATAAGGGAAACCGGTAGCAACATCTTTTGCAACTAAGTCAAGATTTGCAATGATAAGAATATCTTTTAGATCACTACTGGATAACGCACTATTGGTTATCTTGATATTTGGAGTTAGAGTTGTGGTGCTAGGAACAGTAGCAGTACCAGAAAATACAGGTTCACTTGTTTTTAAAGCGATCATTTTTGACCAATTATTGTAAATGGTATTTCTAGAATTATTTGCAAGCCAATCTTCTATCCATTGAGGTTGAGGTTTGGTAGATAATTTACAATCACCTGCTATTGTTGCCGAATTATCGTTTACGGTATTGTCTGTACAAGTATATATAGAGTCATCCATTCCTAATTCTCCAAAATGCCATATCATTTTTGGGCCAGGAATTAACAATGAAATCGCCCCAATAGCTGACATTCTGGATAATGCAGTATTTAATGTTTTTACATTATAAGTGCCACTAGTATTCCCAGATTTAAGATTTTTGTACATAAGGCGTTCTTCGTCGTGGCTTTCGGCATAGCCTATAACCCTGTTGCCTAGAAAACCAGAATGATTCGGACCATACATTCTCGAAATATCGTTGCTAGAATTAAATCCCATTGATAATTGATTGTAATTGTCGGTCATTTTTCCCCACATCATAACTCCTTTGCTAGGGGTTTCTGCAAATCTGTAATTGGCCCATTCTTTCTCTTCTAGATCACTACCTAAATGTTCAAAGATTGTATAATGTGTTGGGTCTAGTGACCAAGAATAATCTGCATATTCTTTTAAGATATCTACTCGGTCTTGTTGGTATCCATTGGTACAACTTTCGTTTGCAGCGGTACAGTTTTGTGTAAAACCTTTGGTCAAATCCCAACGGAAACCATCAATTTTGTATTCTTCAATCCAATGTTTTACAACCCTTTTGACATAATTTTTGGTAAGAGCTGAAGTGTGATTAAAATCTTCACCCACGCTATAACTATGTTTTGCTACAGTGTTAAAATAAGGATTCTCGGTTGTTGGAGAACCAAAACCATCTCCGTCAGGATCACTCATCCACATACGAACCATAGGGTTTCTGCCAAAGGCATGGTTAAGCGCTATGTCTAAAATAACTGCGATTCCGTTTTGATGACACAAATCAATAAATTCTTTTAGTTTATCGGATGTACCGTAAAATTTATCCAACGCCATGTGAAAAGAAGTGTTGTAGCCCCAACTTTCATTACCTTCAAATTCCATTATTGGCATTAATTCGATGGCATTAATTTTTAAATTTTTAAAATAATCAATGCGATCAATTAAATTTTGGAAGTTTCGATTGGCATCAAAATCTCTAATTAATACTTCATAAACTACCAGTTTGTCTTTTTCGGGTTTAACAAAGTTGGTCGTGGCCGAACTCCAAGTATAAGGTGTTTGTCCTGTTTGTAATACGGTTACTTCTTTGTCTTGACCACTAGGGTAGGTAGGCATGTTAGGGTAGGTGCTAGCAGGGATCCCAGAATCATCATATGGAGAAAGCACTAATGTAGAATATGGATCGGCAGTTTTGACCAATGCCGGAGAGTTGGTAATTGGGGTAGATTCTCCAACCCAATATTGGTAGGTATAATTTGTACCCGAAACTAGTCCAGTAAGTTCCAACCAAAATTTTGTAGAACCTGTAGTAGCATCTTTTTTCATGGCATATGCAGATCCAGGTTGCCAATTATTGAAACTTCCTGCGACATACACAAAATCTTTTAAGGGTGCATTTAAAACCAGAGTAGCTTTTGTTGGGTCTGAAGAGTTGTAATTAATCCCTTCAACCAATCCAGCAGGAATTGTTTCGCTAACGGTGGTCGGGTTAACCACTACAGAAAATTTTTTGGTAATGATAGTAGTTCCTTGGGTTACTTCTAACTCATAATTTTGATTTGCAGTAATATTAGAATGAATATAACTATAACTCGAAGCACTTGCATTTGTATTAATACTAACACCATTTGATTTTAAATTATAACTCGCTATTCCATTAGTGTTAGTAGCACTTATAGTTAGACTCCCTCCAGAATTGATTATGGTTGTACTGTTTTGTAAAGGCGATGTTAGATTTACCTGAAAAGCCCCAACTTCGATTAATATATCTTGTGATTTTTTGTCGCCAGTTCCGTCTTTGGCTTTTACTAAGAAACCAATTTTTCCAATACCTGTTGTATTATAGTAAGTTGCGGGAGTAATTGTTTTGGTGTAGGTATCAGTTCCAGCATTATAGGTGAACTTACTTGCTTCGTTTGAAGCTGTCCATGTACCATTCGAAGGGTTTCCTTTTTGGGTAGTATCATCAATATCAAAAGCCCAAGCCCACATGTAAAGTGCATTTCCTGTTACCCCCCATGTTGCTTCATTAATACTATTGCCATTAATTGTAATAGTGATAGCGTTTGTTTCTTCAAAAGTTGCTGGACTTATGGAGTACGTAACGGTTTGTTGTTGTGCAAATGATAATGCCGACAACAGAACGGAAAACAATAGTAGAGTTTTTTTCATGATAATCAATATAAAGTTCGTGAAATGAAAAAAAGGGCTATCTTTAGGATAGCCCTTTTTGAAATGAAATCAGTATTAATCTTGGTTAGGAATCATTAAATAGCTTCCGTCTAAATCATTGAAATAAATTAAATATTTAGATTTTGCAACTGGAATATTTGGGCTTCCTCCCGCTGTAGAACCCATTCCTGAGAAAGGTGTTGTAGCTCCCCAAGCAACATCCCAAGCGTCATTCGCTCTAAATTTAAGCTCGCCCTCTACTAATGGAGTTACTCCTAATGTCCAGATATGTTCGTTAAAAGTTGATTGTACCATTGGAGTTGATGAATCCCAAGATCCTGCTGTACTACTTCCGATAATACCAACTGTTGCATAAGTAGCTGCAGTTGAAGCATCATAAGGTGCCAAAGTATAGGTTAAAGTTGATACATTCATTTTGAATGAATAATAACCATCAGCAGGAATTACGAAACTCGCAGGATCAGGATCAGCTTCTGTGCCTCTGTAAACTAAAGTACCATTTGCACCACCATACATTGGAGCCCAATTTCCTAAATTTTTGATTGCTTTGAAAGCTCCTGCTTTAAAATAACCTGTAAAAGTATATTCATTGGCATCAGTTCCGCTTCTGAATAAAATTTGATTTCCTTTATTATTATCCCATCCAGCAACTGTTGCATCACCAACTAAATACCATTCTACAAAATCGTAATCAACTCTTCCAGAATAAGGCGTAATTGTAATGGTAATTGGAGTTTCGGATATCATCGGAACACCGCCAGAAACACTAGATTCAACTTTAACATCAAACTGAGTAGCAACATCTGTAGGTGCTCCAAGATCAATTGCTGCTTGATTTAATTCTTTTACCAATACTTCAGCTTGAGTCACATTGTTAGTTGTAGTTGTAATGGTTTTTGCATTAGTAAAATCTCCATCTTTTAAGTCAATTAAAAGCTTATATTCAACAGCTACATTTTCAGAATACTCTCCAGCAGACCATACAAATCTATCAGCAACACTATTACCATTATCTTCATCAAGTACAAATTGTTTTCCTGATTCTGGAGCAATCATTTCTGGTGTTGTAATAGTTTCAATTACTGGTCTATCTTCTACGTCGTCGGCATTACAAGAAATTGCAAGTACGCTAACAAATGCGATTAAAATTTTATATATGTTTTTCATTTTATTATTTTTTGTTGGTTAGTTTTTAGTATCCTAGATTTTGTTTCAATGTTGGATTTGCCTGGATTATTCTAGCAGGAATAGGCATAAGATCTCTGAATGAAGGTGTCGATGAACCATTCATAGTGCCACCTTTCCACTGCCAAATTTTAGAGCTTCCTGTAAATTTTCCAAAACGAATCAAATCGGTTCTTCTGTGACATTCCCAGAACAATTCTCTTCCTCTTTCATCTAAGATAAAATCAAGTGTAAGTTGTCCAGAAGTAACTGATGCTGCATTGGCTCTTGTACGAAGTTGATTTATATAACCTACTGCTGTTTCTAAATTTGCAGATGAAGCTCCTCTCACGGCTGCTTCTGCGTACATTAAATATACATCTGACAATCTGTACATAGGAAAATCTGTATCAGGAATGTCAATTCGTTGAGCTGGAGAACCATCGGCTTTTTTATTGATATATTTTGTTACTGCATACCCGTTGGTAAAAGTTCCAACATTAGCGATATCTAAAGTTTGTCCGTCAGTATAAAAAGTTCCTCTTTCATCTGCTGTTGCTGTTTCGTCTGGAAACAAGGCTACAAACTCTTTGCGAGTTCTAATTCCTTGCCATCCACCATCCATACCTCTAGAAGAAGCATCCATGCTACCTCCAATAGAAGCATGTAAGATAAAGCTCATTCCTCCCCCTGTTGCTCTAATAGCATTTCCATCACTAATGATTGGAAAAATAAATTCAGACTGTGCACCGTTCGTGTCATTATCAGCAGAAAACAAATAACTATAAGGAACATTTGCAAAAGTATATCCTGAATTATTAATGATATCAGCACATAAAGTTCCTGCTTCATTAAACATTTCGTTTCCAGTATATACTTTAGCATTTAAATAAATTTGAGCTAATAAAAATTTAGCAGCAGTTTTATCAACTCTTCCGTATTCATTTGTTTTAGAATCCGCTAAACTATTATCTAAATCTTTTAGTTCTGATTCAACAAAAGCAAAAACTTCAGTTCTTGTTTTTTGCTCAGGATAAAAGAATCCTACTGGATCATTTTCTGTAGTAATTGGTACATTTCCGAACAAATCCATTAAGTTAACATACGAAAAAGCTCTTAGAAAACGAGCCTCAGCTCTAAAAGTTGCTATCTCCGCTTTCAAATTAGCATCGACACCTCTGGCATTTAGCTTATCTTCAGTAGTTTGTCTTAAAAACTCATTAGCAACACTAATTTCATAGAATGCTCTTGAATAAGTTCCTGCTAAAAATTCATTTGCAGGAGACCAAGTTTGAGAATTCATTGTAGGCAAGGTTCCATCAGCCCAAGCAATAATCGCTTCGTCTGTAGTAAACTCTTGGGTTACGAAAAGTAAACGCAAATAACTACTAAAGTCTCCTCCGATTCCTGCAATATCTGGTTGTCCATCACCATCATTACCTCCTACGTACAAACCAGCATATAATTTTGCCAAAACTTGTTTATACGATGTTGGATCTTGGAAAAAATCTTCCGATAAAAATTCATCATCATCGGTCGGAGTAACATCCAAGTCGCTCGTGCATGAAGTAAGCGCCATATTTAATCCTAAAATCATTAGGAATAAATAAGATATATATTTAAATGATATTTTCATTTTGTGTTTTTTTAAAATTTGTTTTCAATATTTTACTAGAAACTTGCATTTACTCCAAACAAGAAAGTTCTAGCTCTTGGATACACATTATTATCAATTCCGTTGAATCTCTCAGGATCTAAACCATTGTATTTGGTTAGCACAAAAACATTTTGTACGCCAGCAGAAAATCGTAATGAAGTCGTTTTTAGTAAAGCTTTATCTAAAGTATATCCTAGCGTAATATTATCAAGTTTGATATAAGAAGCATCTTTGATATAATAATTAGACAAATAGCGGGAAGTTCCGTTATCCTCATATCTAAAACCTGTATTTAAGTAGTCTGCACTAACATTAGACAAATCTGTATTTCGTCTTAAAGCTGCATCCGAATATCCTAAATTAGAACTTACGTTATCAAAAATGTAGTTACCTAAACTAGCTCTCCAGTTCATTGTAAAATCAAACTTTTTGTAGTTTAAAGTAGAGAATAAACCAAATAGATAATCTGGAGCTGGTTTATGGAATCTGTAACGATCAGCTGGATCTATTTTACCATCTCCATTTCTATCTACATAAGCACCTGCAATAGGTTTTTTATTGGCATCATATAATTGCTCATATACCAAGAATGATCTTGGAGCATAACCCACGGAGTTAACCTGAATTTGATTTCCGGATCCACCAGCAATATTATCACCTGTTAAATAACCTTGAAAACCAGGAACTGTAATTCCTAAATCATCAATTTTTTGATCAATATAAGACGTGTTAAATGTCATATTCCAAGTCAAATTATCATTTTTGATAATATCTGACTGAATATTAAACTCGATCCCTTTTGTTCTTACACTACCAATATTGTATGTACCTTGATTTCTAATATTAGCTCCATCTGGCACAGCAACATCAGCTAATAAATCACTAGATTTTTTGTCAAAATAATTTACAGTTCCTGTAATTCTGTCATTAAAAAATCCAAAATCAACACCTACATTCATCTCAGCCAACTCTTCCCATTTGATATTTTCGTTATATCCTTCTGGTCTTGCAGTTGAATAAATTTGACCACCAAAAATGTATTGTGTATTGATTGTACCTAGAGTTATTCTTTTTAAATAATCGTAGGCTCCTGAAATATCTTGTTGTCCTGTTGTACCGTAACCAAACCTTAGTTTAAGGCTTGATAATGTTTCGTTATCTTGTAAGAATGCTTCTTCAGCTACGTTCCAAGCCAAAGCTACTCCCCCGAAATTACCCCATCTGTATTTTTCAGAAAAACGAGAACTACCGTCTCTTCTATAATTTAGAGTTACTAAATATCGGCTATCATATCCTAAATTAACACGTCCGAAATAAGACTGCAAATTAATATCTGGTCTTGTATTAACATCCTCATTAGGATTTGGTTGTCTTAATTCGCCAGATTGATAACTTTCTCTTTGAAATAGTTGGTAGTTATAACCTGCTGTTGCGTCAATTTTGAATTTATCAATATCTTTTGTGTAATTTAAATACGTATTTAAGTTCTTATTCTGAAGCATATCAGTGTATTTAGAATAATTTCCAAAATTCTGATAATCAGGGCCATTGAATGGATTTGGTTGATAACCCAAAATACTTTCAGTACTTACAGTTGTATTTCCATCGCTATCGAATCTGTCGATTCCCGCTTCAACAACTGCTCTTAAATCTTCAAAGAAATGCAATTTGTAATCTAATCTAATATTTCCCCATTTTCTTGTAGAAGTTGCTTTACGCACATCTTGGTTTAATCTTGCAACTGGATTTCTTGCAGGCAATAATGGTACATTACCATTAGAATCTAACCATTCAAAATAACCTCCATAACGAGAACCTTCTTCATAAACTGGTTGTGTAGGATCAAATCCGATAGCGCTACCAATTGCAGCTCCTTCGTCTTGAAATCTATTTTTACCAAAAGATAAATTTCCGTTAATATCTATTTTTAAGTGATTATCAAATAAAACTGGGTTTATCGATAAGGATGTTGTAGTTCTCTCAAAAGAAGTATTTCTTAAAATACCTGGGTTATTAACATTACCAACAGATAATCGTACTGGCAACTTATCAAACAAAGCACCGTTTACCGAAATATTATTGTTAGTTGTCAAAACGGTATGAAAAATTTCGTCTTGCCAATCAGTATTTGCTGTTCCCATCAAAGCTTTTTGAGTATCATTACCTCTTTCATTAACTAAGGCTCTGAATTGGTCTGCACTCAAAACATCTACAGTATTGGCAACAGTGTTTATCCCTACTTGTGAGCTAAAATTTACTTTTACCGCTCCTTTTGAACCTTTTTTAGTAGTAATAACAATTACTCCACTCGCAGCACGAGAACCATAAATCGCAGCAGCCGAAGCATCTTTTAATACTGTAAATGACTCAATATCGTTAGGGTCTATAGTAGATAAAATACTTGTAGCTCCATTAGGAACGTCATTAGTCAAAGGAAGTCCATCTAAAACAATTAATGGTTCATTAGAGGCACTTAAAGAAGATCCTCCACGAATTCTAATATCGGCTTTTGCACCAGGAGCACCTCCGCCCACAACATTTACACCGGCAATACGACCGCTAATTAATGTTTCAGGCGTTACGTTGATTCCTTTATTAAATTCTTTTGCTGAAATTTGAGATACAGATCCCGTAGCATCTTTTTTCTTAACAGTTCCGTACCCTACTTGTACTACAACCTCTTTTAACTGACTTGCATCTTCTTGAAGACGTACTGTCAGTGATTTTTGAGCTCCAACTGTTATTGATCTTGTTTGATACCCCATGTAGGATACATTCAAGACATCTGTTGGTTTTACATTAGATAATTGAAATTTACCATCAAAATCTGTTGAAACACCTGTGGTGGTTCCTTCTATCTTGATATTTACTCCCGGGATAGGCTGACCTGATGTATTGTCAACCACAGTTCCTTCTACTTTGTTCTGGGCAATGGCACAAAACGGAAGTAGGAGCAATAAAAAGAACAACTTTTTGTAAATTGTTTTCATACTTTTTGTTTAAATTAATTGTTTTTTGGTTAAGTTTTGTTTAAGATTTTATTACTTCGAATTTCAAAATTATGAATTAATTAACACGCTCGACAAAATCAAAAATTTACAGGCTTACGAAAACGTGATAGTGTTGAAAACTTTGCTTTTTTTATTCATTTTTATCTGAATATTTATAATAAATAAAAAATTATGTTATCTTTATTATGAAATGAATAACTAAGTAAAGTTTGCATCATTGCCATGAAAAAGAAAATTACCTTAAAACAAATTGCCAAAGAATTAGATGTTTCTATCTCAACTGTCTCAAAATCACTTAGAAATAGTCCCGAAATTGGCGAGGAAACAAGACTGAAAGTTCAGGCATTTGCCAAATTCTATCATTATACGCCCAACAACATTGCCTTAAGTTTAAAAAACAAAAAAACGAAGACAATTGGAATTATAATTCCTGAAATTGTACATCACTTTTTCTCAACAGTTATCAACGGAATTGAACAAGTTGCTAACGAAAAAGGATATAGTGTAGTTATTTGCTTATCTGATGATTCTTTTGATAAGGAAGTTCTTAATATGGAACTTTTAGCCAATGGTAGCATTGATGGTTTTATTATGTCATTATCAAAAGAAACTCAGTATAAAGGAGATTTTCATCATATTACCGAAGTTATCAATCAAGGTATGCCTGTTGTTATGTTTGATCGTGTTACCAATGAAGTACTTTGCGACAAAGTAATTATTGACGACAAGCAAGCCGCTTATGAGGCAGTTCAAAGTTTGATAGACAAAGGCCGAAGAAAAATTGCTCTTGTAACAACAGTAGATTATGTAAGTGTTGGTAAATTAAGAACCGACGGTTATGTAAAAGCATTATTGGATAACAATCTTCCTTTTGATGAAAAGCTGATTATAAAGATTGAAGACATTGATACCTGTGAAATAATTATCGGTAAGCTATTAGAAGAAGAAGCCATCGATGCTGTTTTTGCAGTAAATGAAATTTTTGCCGTTACTTGTATTAAAACAGCCAATAAAATTGGGCTGAATGTTCCCAAAGATCTTGCTGTTATAGCTTTTACAGATGGAATGATCTCCAAATATTCTACACCTACAATTACAACAGTTAGTCAAAGTGGTGTGAAAATGGGAAATAGAGCAGCCAAAATAATTATTGATCGTCTGGAATCCGAAGATGATAATGAAGAAGAAAATTACACAACAGAAGTCATCGAAACCTTTTTGGTAGAAAGAGAATCTACCAATTAATTTTTTACTGAAAAGAGTTTACCTCAAATGCGCAGATTTTATTCTTAAAATAATCTGCGCATTTATTGTTTACAGACATTTCAAATGCTTTTGGTTTTTTGCTAATTACTAATTATAAAATTATTTTACCAAAAAGTAGGTAAATTATTAATTACTACAACCTTGTAGTAGAAAAAAATGATGTTTTTGGATTTTTATTAAAAAAAATCCAAAAAGTATTTTATACATTTACCAAACGTTTATAGCTTTTCTATTACTTCGAAAAAAATAAGATGAGTATTTTATAACGATTATTTCCGTGTTATTTTTTCTTAACACGAATGCATTATTTAGATAAAAATCCTTAAATCGTGTCGTGATTTGATGGAATTTTGCATGTATCGTTATTAATTATTTAAGAAAACTCCCTGTTCTGGGTGTTTTTGTTGATTATTTCATAATTGTTTATCAAGTTGAATTTTATTGCTACCTGAGATTTAAAAGTGATCCAAGTAAATGGTCATTTTTGAATCGTACTAAGTGTATGGAAATGTCCGTATGGTAAAAAAATCAATTTTCAATTTTATGATTAATCAGTAGGCCAAAAGAACAATGGATAAACAGTTTATCAAATAAATATCTAATTTTTTAATAATGGGAAAACCAAATTTAAGTTTTTGGCAAATTTGGAATTTAAGTTTTGGATTTTTAGGAGTTCAAATCGGATATTCTTTGCAAGGTGGTAATACAAGTAGAATATTAGAAGCATTAGGAGCAAACGTTGAGAATATAGGTTATTTTTGGTTGGCAGCACCTTTGGCTGGTTTAATTGTGCAGCCTATTATTGGACTTTCAAGCGATAAGACTTGGACTAAATTAGGCCGCCGTATTCCTTTTATCCTCTTTGGTGCGATAGCATCGGCATTGGCAATGTTTTTTATGCCAAATGCAGAGTATTTTACTTATTTATTGCCTCCCTTGGCTTTTGGAGCTGTAATGTTACTGCTGATGGATACTTCGTTTAATGTTACTATGCAGCCTTTTAGAACACTTGTTGGAGATATGGTAAATGATGAACAGAAAAATTTAGGATTTTCACTTCAAAGTGCGTTAATCAACTTTGGATCTGTTTTCGGGTCATTAATGCCTTGGATTTTAGTAAAAATAGGATTGTCTAATGTTCCAGCAGCTGGTGAAAAAGTAGGCGAATCTGTAATATGGTCTTTCTATATTGGAGGAGCAATATTATTGGGAACGGTTCTTTGGACTGTTTTTAGAACCAAAGAGTATGGGCCAAAAGAGCATGCAGAATATAATACGATTGATTTAAGTACTGTCGAAAATAAAAAAAGCGAAAGTGTTTTCAAGCTAATTGGGAATGCGCCAAAAATCTTTTGGCAGCTTGGTATTGTTCAGTTTTTCTCTTGGTTTTCATTGTTTTTGATTTGGGTTTACACAACAAGAGCTATTGCCAATCAAGTTTGGGGACCAACTGCTCTGGATGCTAAGTCAATTGGATTTAATGAAGCTGGTGATTGGACAGGTGTAATGTTTGCTTTCTATAGTGGAGTAGCTGCACTGTTCTCTCTTCTAATTCCTTCTATAGCGAAATCATTCGGGAGAAAAAAAGTGTATAGTTTTTCACTTTTGTTAGGTGGAATAGGTTTGATTTCTATGTTTTTTGTACATGATAAAAACGTGCTATTATTATGTATGATTGGAGTTGGTTTAGCATGGGCAGTGATTTTGGCTATGCCATATGCAATTCTTTCTGGAGTATTGCCTCCAGATAAAATGGGAATATATATGGGATTATTTAATGCAACAATAACGGTACCTCAAATTGCTGCGGGTATTTTAGGAAGTACAATTTTAGTTTTTTTTGGAGGAAATCCGATTGCAATTATTGTCGTAGCTGGAATTTCATGGATTATAGCTGGTTCAGCAGTATTTTTTGTTAAAGACAAAGTGCAAAAATAAAATAAAAATAATAAGCAGAATAATGAAAAAGAGAAAAGCATTCATATTCGATCTAGATGGTGTAATCGTTGACACTGCCAAATATCATTTCTTAGCTTGGAAAAAAATCGCCAATGATTTAGGAATTGATTTCACATTAGAACATAATGAATTATTAAAAGGAGTGAGCCGAGTTCGTTCTCTGGATATCATTTTAGAATTAGGAAATGTTCAAGCTTCTCAGGAAGATAAAGACAAATGGTTGATTCAAAAAAACGAAGATTATTTATCGTATTTGGTAAACATGGACGAAAGTGAGATTCTTCCAGGGGTTATGCCAGTTTTGACTTATTTGAAAGAGCATAACCAACCAATTGCTTTAGGATCTGCTAGTAAAAACGCAAGACCAATTCTTGAAAAAACTGGAATACTTTCTTTTTTTGATGCCATCGTTGATGGGAACGATGTTGTAAATGCAAAACCTGATCCAGAAGTTTTTCTTCATGCTGCTCGTTTGCTGAATGTAGCCAACGAAGATTCAATTGTTTTTGAAGATTCTGTTGCCGGAATTCAAGCAGCTAATAAAGCCAGAATGATTAGTATTGGTATTGGTCATGAAGAAACTTTGTACGAAGCACTATACAATTTCAAAGATTTTACTCAAATGAGTCCAACTTTTTTGGAACTTTTAATAAAAAAATAACCAACAAAATATAAGGTTGCAGAGAGTGAAACAAAGAGGTGTTTTATTCTTTGATTTCAAATCTTATCCTTAAATTAAAATAAAATGAATCAAGATTATATTAAACCAGACAATTGGTCAATCATCGAAGAAGGATTTGACAAAGAACAAGTAAAATCTTCCGAAAGTTTATTTAGCATTGGTAATGGTGCTATGGGACAAAGAGCCAATTTTGAAGAAAATTATTCAGGCGAAACTTTTCAAGGGAGTTATATTGCAGGAATTTATTATCCAGACAAAACCAAAGTGGGTTGGTGGAAAAATGGGTATCCAAAATATTTTGCCAAGGTATTAAATGCTCCAAATTGGATTGGGATCAATATCGAAATTAATGGCGAAGATCTTGATTTGAATACTTGTGCTGCAGTAAAAAGCTACCGAAGAGAGTTGAATATGAAAGAAGGTTGGTACAATCGTTCTTTTGAGGCTACTCTAAAAAACGGAACAGAAATAGCAGTTAATGTTCGTCGTTTTTTATCTCTTGATTTAGATGAGGTTGGAGTAATCAACTATGAAATTACACCTTTAAACAAGGATGCCAAAATCGTTTACAAGCCTTATATCGATGCTGGTGTTACCAATGAAGATGCTAATTGGGAAGAAAAATTCTGGGAACCTTTGGATGTTAAAAAATCTGGTAACGAGGCTTTTGTAACTGCTCAAACTTTCAAGACACATTTTAAGGTAACTACTTTTATGCAAAACACCATTTTTGCAAAAGGCGAAAAACAAAAATTATCCCCAACTTCTATCGATACACAAGCAGATAAAATTCTTTTTTACTACGATGTGATTGTAGCTCAAGGAGAAAAATCTGGAATCCAGAAGATAGGAGGTTACACAGTTTCTTTAAATCATACCGATACGGTTTCGGCAGCCGAAAATGTGATTCAAAAAGCTTTGGCAAAAGGATACGATCAATTATTGCAAGATCAGATAGATGCTTGGGCAAAGATTTGGGAAATGTCGGATATAACCATAGAAGGAGATGTAAAAGCCCAACAAGGTATTCGTTTTAATATTTTTCAATTGAATCAAACGTATTCAGGAAAAGATTCTCGTTTAAATATTGGACCAAAAGGATTCACTGGAGAGAAATACGGTGGTTCTACTTATTGGGATACCGAGGCTTACTGTATTCCTTTTTATATGGCAACTAAAGATCAGCAAGTTGCTCGTAACCTACTGACGTATCGTTACAATCAATTAGACAAAGCGATAGAAAATGCCAAAGATAATTTAGGTTTCAAGGACGGAGCTGCTTTGTACCCAATGGTTACTATGAATGGTGAGGAATGTCATAATGAGTGGGAAATCACACATGAGGAAATTCATAGAAATGGAGCAATAGCTTTTGCTATTTACAATTACCATCGTTTTACTGGAGACTACTCGTATATTCCAGAGAAAGGGTTAGAAGTATTAATTGGAATTGCTCGTTTTTGGCATCAAAGAGCTTCGTTTTCGAGCGTTAAAAATCAGTATGTTATTCTGGGTGTAACTGGACCAAATGAATACGAAAATAACATCAACAATAATTTTTATACCAATTATATTGCCAAATGGTGTATCGATTATGCAACAGAGCAAATCAAAAAAGTTTCGGTCGAGTTTCCTTCAGACTACAAACGAATTATCGAGAAAGTAAATCTTTCGGATGTAGAATTGCAGCAATGGAGTAAAGTGGCAGACAATATGTATTTTCCAAGAGATGAAGAAAGAGGTATTTACTTGCAACAAGACGGTTTCTTAGACAAAGAATTGGTAAGAGTAAAAGATTTAGATCGTTCTCAAAGACCAATTAATCAAAAATGGTCTTGGGACAGAGTTTTACGTTCGCCTTATATCAAACAGGCAGATGTTTTGCAATGTTTTTATTTCTTTGAAGATCATTTTTCTAAGGATGAATTGGAGCGTAATTTTGATTTCTACGAATCTTTCACGGTACATGAAAGTTCTCTTTCTCCATGCGTTCACTCAATTCAAGCTGCTCTATTAGATAAAATGGATATGGCTTATGCTTTCTACTTGAGAACTTCGCGTTTGGATCTAGATGATTATAACAAAGAAGTCGAAGAAGGATGTCATATTACCTCTATGGCAGGTACTTGGATGAGTATTGTAGAAGGTTTTGGCGGAATGAGGGTCAAAAATGATGCTCTTCATTTCTCACCAAAAATCCCTAAAGAATGGGAAGGGTATTCTTTTAAAATCAACTTCAGACACCAAATTCTGAAAATTACTGTGAATCATCAAGAAACCAAATTCACTTTAGAGGGGAATCAAGAGCTGACAGTTTATGTAAACGGTTCACCAATTTTGGTTAAGCCTAATCATTAAAATTAAATTATTCTTTCAAATAGTCCTAACAGGTTTATAAAATCTGTTAGGTATTCTTTTGAGATTATCTCTTAGCTAATTCAATACTTATTAATTTCACAATCAAAATCAATTATATATGAGAAAAATAATTGTTCTTTTGTTATTCTGTTCTATTTCTGTTTTTGCTCAAATAGACAGAGTAGAGCCACCATTTTGGTATGCAGGAATGCATAATCCAGAGCTACAAATTATTTTTTATGGTAAAAGTATTGCTCAGAACGAAGTTTCAGTTTCGAACAATATTGTTATCAAAGAAGTAAAGAAAACCGAAAATCCAAATTATCTATTCGTAACAATTGATACCAAAAATGTAACGGCACAAGACTTTACTTTTTCTTTTTCAAAAAATAAAAAAGTTGTTTTTACCAAAAAGTACAGTTTGAAACAAAGAAGAGAAAATTCAGCTTCCCGCAAAAGTTATGACGCTTCGGATGTGGTTTATTTAATTATGTCTGACCGTTTTGCCAATGGGAATCCAAAAAATGACAGTGACAAATCGGTTACCGAAAAAGCCAATAGAACAATTTCTGGCGGAAGACATGGGGGAGATATTGCTGGGATGATTCAGCATTTGGATTACATCAAAGAATTGGGAGCAACAGCAATTTGGCCAACACCTCTTTGCGAAGATAATGATGCGACTTATTCCTACCACACCTACGCACAATCTGATGTTTATAAGATTGATCCTCGTTTTGGAACAAATGAGGAGTATCTTCAACTTTCATCTGAATTACACAAACGAGATATGAAATTGATAATGGATTATGTAACTAACCATTGGGGAGCCGAACATTGGATGATGAAAGATTTGCCAACTTACGAGTGGTTTCATCAGTTCCCAGGCTATGCACAAACGAATTACAGAATGACAACTCAATTCGATACGAATGCTTCTCAAATTGATGCCAAAATGTGTATGGACGGATGGTTTGTAAAATCGATGCCAGATTTAAATCAATCTAATCCTTTGGTTTTAAAATACCTGATTCAAAATGCCATTTGGTGGATAGAATATGCCAATTTAGATGGTTTCAGAGTTGATACTTATTCGTATAATGACAAAAAAGGAATCGCCGAATGGACCAAAGCTATTACAGATGAATATCCAAATTTTAACATAGTTGGCGAAGTTTGGATGCACGATCAAGCTCAAATTGCCTATTGGCAAAAAGACAGTAAAATTGCCGAAATACAAGGCTATAATTCGCATTTGCCTTCAGTGATGGATTTTACTTTGAACGATGCAATGGGTAAGGTGTTTAATGAAGATAACGGTGCTTGGAATGCTGGGATGATAAATGTGTATGAAAATTTTACTAATGATTTTTTATATCCTAATGTTAATAATCTTTTGACATTTGTCGAAAATCATGACACCAATCGCTTCAATGAAATTTATCAAAAAGACCTTTCGAAGTACAAAATGGCAATGACTTTGTTAGCTACTGTTCGTGGAATTCCACAAATTTATTATGGTTCTGAAATAGGAATGGCAGGTAATAAAGATAAAGAAGGAGACGGAGCCATTCGTCAGGATTTTCCTGGAGGTTGGCCTGGTGATACCAATAACGCTTTTACCAAGGCTGGAAGAACTGCCGAACAACAACAGTTTTTTGACTTTTCATCAAAGTTATTCAATTGGCGTAAGTCTAATGACGTTGTTCATTTCGGGAAAATGAAGCATTACCTTCCTGAGAATAATGTATATGTGTATTTTAGATATACAGATTCAAAATCGGTTATGGTGGTCATCAATAATAGTAAGGAATCTAAAACGTTTTCAACAAATCGTTTTCAAGAAAGTATATCGAATTATAAAACGGGTAACGAAGTGATAACTGGACAAGATATTGATTTAGAAAAAGACATTACTATCGGAGGAAAATCGGCTTTGATTTTAGAATTGAAATAATTATCCTTACATCAAATAAAAAAAGAGGCTGTCCAAAAAAGCATAATCTTGTCAAGCTGAACTTGTTTCAGCTTCTATAGATGCTTAACAGTCAATTGTTTTAGATTCCGAAATAAATTCGGAATGACAAAAACAAGACTTTTTGGATTACCTCTTTTTTTTTATTCATAATACAATTGCGAAGCACTAATTTCCTCTTTTTCTTTTCCTTCCTGCTGAATAAAACAGCTTAAAGTAGTTCCTCCAACTTGGTCAAAATAACTAATATTTATTTTGTGAAATCCCTTTTCAAGTTTTACGGCTCCGTAAGCTTCATGAAGCCAATGAATTCCGTCATTATTAACTACCAATTCATTGTCTATAAACAATTTTGATCCGTCATCTGAAAGTGTCGAAAAGGTGTAATTTGCCGTTTCTGGAATAAAAATATAGCCTTCAAATTTTAAACCGATATAACGCTCTAGTTTGGTTTTCCATTTTTCACTACTTATTTTACCTTCAAAAATGCCTGAATTAATGGGTTTAGCAAATTCTAAATCTTGAACCTGTTTAAATGTTCCTTTAAAATATTCAAATCGTAATCCGTTTTGTTTTGGATTAATTGATAAAGCAGGTTTTATTTCGGGATTTCTAACAATGATTGTATTTATAGAACTTCGTTTTCCGCTTGGACTTATTTGAACTGTTTTTATAATTCTGAATTCTCCTTTTGGAATATTGATTGTTACGGGTTTCGTATAAAGTTCGGCCGTTTCGTCTGGATTATAACCATCTATTGTATAAAAAATTTGTCCATTTTTAATTGTTGGTTTTAGATCTAAACTATATTTTGAGGCTATTAATGCCGTTTCTGCTGCACCAAAAGGCGTTGGAACTTTGTACAATCTTTTCTGTGATTCTAATTTTTCTAAATGATACGGAATTGGGTTTAAAATAAAATTGTTATAATTTTTATTTTGTGGTTCTGTCCAAGCTATTTCTGCCAAAGCAAATAGTCGCGGATACAGCATATAATTTAGTTTTGCAGGACTTGTCAAATACTCTGACCAAAGGTTGGCTTGAACACCTATAATGTATTTTTGTTCCTCAACAGTTAGACTGTCAACTGGAGTTGGGTTGTAGTTATAGACTTTGTCAAGTGTATTTAGTCTTCCAACAGTAAGTGGTTCTTCTGGAGAGAATCCTTGATTATAGTCAAAATAAACCGTATTTTCTGGAGTCATCACTACCAGATGTTTTAGTTTTGCTGCATGAATTCCACCAGATTCGCCTCGCCAGGACATCACAGCAGCATTTGGGGCTAATCCACCTTCGAGAATTTCATCCCAACCAAAAATCTGTCTTCCGTTTGCATTTAGAAATTTTTCAATTCTTTTGATGAAATAACTTTGCAGTTCATGTTCGTCTTTCAACCCCAAATCTTTTATTCTTTTTTGACAATTAGGGCAAACTTTCCATCTGGTTTTCAGACATTCATCTCCACCAATATGAATATTTTTACTTGGAAACAAATTCATAGTTTCTGTTAAAACATCTTCCAGAAAAGTAAAAGTCTCCTCTTTTCCAGCACAAAATACATCTTCAAAAATGCCCCAAGATTCTACAACTTTATAGTTTCTGTCTGGAAAACAAGCCAATTCAGGATAAGCTGTAATGGCAGCCGAAGCATGTCCGGGCATTTCGATTTCGGGAATAATAGTCACATAATGCTCTTCGGCAAATTGTACGACTGCTGCAATTTCTTCCTGAGTATAAAAACCGCCGTAAGGATTTTCATCCAAAAAATAAGGCGATCTTTCGAATTTATTCCCGACCAACGTCTGGGCTCTTTTTGAACCAATTGCCGTTAATTTCGGATACTTTTTTATTTCAATTCTCCAACCCTGATCGTCGGTCAAATGCCAATGAAAGGTATTTAATTTATAATAAGACATCTGTGCGATAAAATCTTTTATGACGTCAACAGAGAAAAAATGACGGCAAACATCGAGGTGAAGTCCACGGTATTGGTATCTGGGTTGGTCTTCGATAGCAACATAAGGGAATTTTACTTCATGATTTTTTGGATTATTTGGTAAAAGTTGTAATAAACTCTGAACAGCATAAAATAATCCTGCTTCGCTTCCGGTAACTGTTATTTTTTTTGAGGTTATATTGATTTTGTAGGCTTCTTTTTTGGAAACCGAAGATGGATTTTTGGTACTAAACAAAACTTCAATATTACTTTTTTTGTTTTCTGTATTTGAGTTTATAGCCGACTCAAAAATTTGTGCTGTTTTAAGTTCTCTTTGGCTGTATTTATTATTCTCAAATGCAATTTTTATTTTTCCGCTTATGCGAATGCTGTCTCCAGTAGTTGTATAAATATTAGGCGAAGGAATTATCGAAACGTTGCTGGAAGTACTTTGTGCATTTCCGAAAAAGCAACAGAAAATTAAAAAGAGAAATATAGTTTTTTGCATAATTATTTTTTGGTTTTGACACACAAATTTAAGGTTTATAAATTAGGTTGCATTTTTTTTGCAAAAGCTATTTTGATTTAAACACTTGTAAAATAGCGTAATTTTATTTTTAATTAGGTTGTGTTATAATTTGTTTCGCAAGAATATTGCAATTATTATTACATTTGTTCAAAAAAAAGAATCCTCATGAATAATGGAAACGAAATGGTTAATTACACTAAAGAAGAACGTAAAAATCTTATTCTAAAAGAGATTAACTTACATACTCGTGTAAGTTTTGAAACCCTTTCGTCTAAATTATTTGTTTCAGAAGATACTATAAGACGGGATATAAATGAACTTGAATCAGAATCTTTATTGATTAAAGTAAAAGGAGGTGCTATGACAAAAGCCTATCACCATTCTTCTCTCAATCAGACTTATGCGGGCGAATCAAAACAAATTATTGCCCAAAAAACCTTAGGTTTACTTCATGACGGAATGGTTTTGCTAATTGGAGGCGGTACTACAATTAGAGAATTCATCCGCTTAATTCCGACTGATTTAAATCTAACTATTTTTACAGTTGCGGTTTTATCAGCAGTTGAACTTTTAGACAAACCAAATGTAAAAACTATTATGATTGGCGGCAGTATTTCATCGTACAGCCAAATGTGTGTAAGCGGCGATGTGTATAATCAGCTGGCTAATATAAAAGTTGATTTGCTTATTTTAGGAACCAATGCTTTGGATATCGAAGGCGGATTCTCAGATTCTGACTGGGAAACGGTTCAGGTAAAAAAAGCAATGATTCAGGCTTCTGAAAAAACAGCCATTTTGACTATTTCTGAAAAACTCGACACAGTTCTGAAAATGAAAATTGCTAACTTATCCGAAGTCGATTACGTCGTTACAGAAATTGATCCTAGCGACGAAAAATTGCAAGCATATAAAAAGGCCGTTCCAAACTTAGTTTTTATTTAATTCCAGTTTTTTATCAAAAAATCAATCCAGTTCTGGTGAAAAATTTTAGCTAAATCTTCATCTGTATAACCGTGATTTTTGAATATCAAAACTAGTTTCTGCAAATCGGCAATGGTATTTAAATCATACGGAGATTGTTCCGTGCCAAAAGCGCCGTCCAGATCTGAACCTATCCCAATATGATTTGCATTTCCAGCCAATTGACAAATGTGATCCATGTGTTTGAAAACAGTTTCCAGATTACAATTCATTTCTTTAGGCATCGAAACGCCTCTTTCCCAATTGGGTACCAACATCCAAGCATCCAATGCCCCACCGATAACCGCTCCTCTCGAAACCAAAGCTTTAATCATTTCATTACTATACTGACGATTATGGTCAACAAGGCTTCTGCAATTGTTATGACTAGCCCAAACTGGTCCATGATAATGATCTAAAGCCTGCCAAAAAGCATCATCGCACAAATGAGTAGCATCCAAAATAATATTCAAACGCTCCATTTCTTTTAATAAATCAAGACCATTTTGATTCATTTTCCCAGTTGCATCCGTTCCGTTTGCGTAACGTCCAGGACCGTAATGCGCAGGGCCAACTGCTCGTAATCCGTAATTATAGGCTTTTTCTAAATAGGAAATATCAATTAGCGAATCGGCACCTTCGAGGCTCAAAATATATCCGATAGGTTTTTTGTCGTTTGGTGTTCCGTCATTCCATAAATCAATTTGTTTTTGGAGTGATTTTTTGTCTGTAATTGGCGTTATTTCGCCAGCTTCTTCCATGGCTTTGTACCATGAAAGTTGTCCCTGTGTTTGTGCCCACGCTTGCTCAGGTGAATTCCAACCCGGAATTATACTGCCTGGTTTTACAAATCTTGCAATCTGAGTGGCAACCACAATTCCGATATTTCCTCTTCTTAAATCAGGAAATGAAACGGTAGCACGTTTGCGATCTGGTTTATCGGTCATTCCTTTTTCCAAATGGCGCAAAGTAGTAACATCATTTCTCAGATCACGATTCCATTCCATTGCATTCATGCTTAGGTCTAAATGGGCATCTATTATAAACATATATTTTGACTTAAATTTATATAGTAATTACTCTATTTCGTGCGCTAACGTTCCATTGATTAAAAATCTTTTGTTCTTTATTTACAACCTGAACCGTATCATAAAGTGCACACGTAGGACATACATGATAGGGGAGTGCATAAACAGTATCGCCAATTTTATACTTGTGTTTTCCTTTATTTTCCAAAATCAAATGTTCTTCGGAATGAGATATTGGAATCAAATTTTTATCATTTAAAACCACTAATCGCTTGTCAATTGGATTTTCAGAAGAAACAGATTTATACCCAATATCAATACAAATGGTTGAATCTGTAGGTTTTGAAATAACGGTTGCAAAAAATGAATAAAATTCTCAAAATAGCACACCGAGGTGCTAGTGGATATGAACCCGAAAATACCTTGATTTCATTTGAAAAAGCTATCGAAATGGGAGCAGACGGAATCGAATTGGACGTTCATCTAAGTGCAGATGGTCATTTGATGGTTATTCACGATGGAACCCTAGATCGTACCACCAACGGAAAAGGTTTTGTCAATCAAAAGACTTTGGCGGAGCTTACCTCTTTCCGAATCAATGAAGAGCATCAAATCCCAACTCTAGTTGAGGTTTTGGATTTGGTCGATAGAAAATGTCTTGTCAATATCGAAATTAAAGGCGACGGCTGTGCCGATCAGGTTGTCGAGTTGATTGATCGCTATGTTTCTGAAAAAAACTGGAAACAGGATCATTTTATCGTTTCTAGTTTTGATTGGAATAGTTTGCAGCAAGTACGTTTTCTAGATGAAAATATTAGAATAGGGGTTTTGACCGAAACAGATTTAGACTTGGCTTTTTCTTTTTCTAGATTCATTAATGCGAAAGCATTGCATCCTGATTTTCAATTATTGACTAAAGAATATGTTACAAAAATTCAAGAGAAAGGCATTTTGGTTTTTCCTTGGACAGTAAATAATCCAGATGACATTCAACGAATGAAATCATTCAAAGTGGATGGCATCATAACCGATTTTTTGGATAGGGTTTAAAAATGTCAAACACGAATTACTCAAATTATATTCAAAATTGAAATTTTAAAAGAGGTTTTTATTCGTGGCAATTTGTGTAATTCGTGTTTTTTTTAATGCATACCTTTGAACTCCAATATTATTTCATAACCATGATTCAAAATTTTGACATACTTGTTGTAGGCGGTGGCGCTGCTGGTTTTTTTACGGCTATTAATATTGTAGAGAAAAACCCAAAAACCAAAGTCGCCATTCTCGAAAGAGGTTCCGAAGTTTTGGCCAAAGTGCGTGTCTCTGGAGGAGGAAGATGCAATGTTACCCATGCCTGTTTTGAACCGAATGAATTGGTGAAATTTTATCCTCGTGGCGAAAAAGAATTGCGTGGTCCTTTTCATCAGTTTTGTTCTGGTGATACCATTGAGTGGTTTGAAAAACACGGAGTCGAACTCAAAATTGAAGATGATGGGAGAATGTTTCCAGTTTCTAATTCTTCACAAACTATCATTGATTGTTTTGTAAAAGCTACCCAAAAACTGGGAATCAAAGTATTTACTGGACAAAGCGTTCAATCTATTTTCAAAAAAGACAATTTCTGGAAAGTCGAAACACAGAATGAAAATTACATTGCAAGCAAACTGGTTTTGGCTACAGGTAGTAATCCTAAAATTTGGGACATGCTTCACAATCAGGGACACGCCATTGTGACTCCTGTTCCGTCCTTATTTACTTTTAATATCAAGGATTCTCGAATCAAAGAATTACCAGGAGTTTCGGCACAGGTTTCTGTAAAAGTAAAAGATACCAAACTCAGTTCGACAGGACCTTTGTTGATTACCCATTGGGGAATGAGCGGGCCAGCTATATTGAAATTATCGGCTTGGGGGGCGAGAATTCTCCATGATAAAAATTATCAGTTTACCATTTTTATAAATTGGTTGAATGATGTCGATACAGATGAAGCAGAGCAACTTTTAAAAGAATTAAAACAAGATCAGCCTAAAAAAACAGTATCCAAAAAATCACCTTTCGAACTAACGAACCGTCTTTGGGAAAGTTTGGTTTTGGCTTCAGGAATTGGCGTTGAAACTAAATGGGCAGATTTATCGAAAGTTCAGATTCAGAATTTAGCCAAGCAATTGACCAATGGTTCTTTTCAGGTCAATGGTAAAAGCACTTTTAAGGAAGAATTTGTGACAGCCGGCGGAATCGATTTAAAGGAAATCAATTTCAAGACTATGGAAAGCAAACTTCTTGAGAACCTTTATTTTGCTGGCGAAATCGTAAATATTGATGCCATTACTGGAGGATTCAATTTCCAAAATGCCTGGACAAGCGGATTTATTGTGGCAAATTCGATTTTGTAAACGATGAATTAACAAAATTTTACATTTTTTGTAAGTTCTAGTAAAGAGGATTCTAATAAATTTACTATCACTTAAAACCAAAAAATGAAGTTGAAATTATTTTTAGTATTACCTCTGTTTGTTTTTCAATTCGGGTTTTCGCAAGCAAGACAATATCTTAGCGGAGTTGTTACCTACGATAATCATGTACTTCAAAATGTAGATGTTATTAATAAAACATCCGAAAAAAGTACAAAAACAAATTATAAAGGGGAATTCTTAATTATAGCCAATGCAAATGATAGTATTCTTTTTTATTCTAAAAATTTTCATTTAAAAAAGATAAAAGTTACTAAGGTTCAGCTTGATCAAAACAATCTTAAAATTGTTATGATCGAAAAACCAGAAGAATTAGACGAGGTTGTTGTAGAACGCATTGAAAGTTTTAAGATAAGAGGTAATAAAGCCTATGAACAAGAAAAAATTGATGCCTATAAAACTGAAAAATTTGATAATAATGAAGGCTATCAAGCGATGAGAGAAGGGACTTTTGTCAATGGTTTGAACTTTGTCGAAATAGGGAAAAGGATTTTAAGCTTATTTGAAAAAAAATCCAAAAACGAAGAGCTTCCTAAAATTGAATTCTCCATATTAGCTAAAGAAATATGTGAGGAAAAATTTTTTACTCAAACTTTAAAATTAAGACCCGATGAAATTGATCTTTTTCTTCAATTTTGTGATAGCGATCCTAGATCTTTAGAGTTGAAAAAGGAAGTAAATGTTTTGAAAATGATGGATTTCTTACTGGTAAAAAATACTGAATTTCAAAAACTAAAAGAAACCATCAGATAATTTTTGTTGCTAAGAGTAAAATGCTAAGTACAGTTTGCTATTTATTCAGCCACCAAATGCTAATATTTAAAACCGTTGCAAAACCAACCCAAAGTAAATAAGGGATAAATAAATAACCTGAAATTTTGTTGATTTTGGCAAATTGAATATACGTTT
This sequence comes from Flavobacterium adhaerens, assembly GCF_040045115.1. Classification (NCBI taxonomy): domain Bacteria; kingdom Pseudomonadati; phylum Bacteroidota; class Flavobacteriia; order Flavobacteriales; family Flavobacteriaceae; genus Flavobacterium; species Flavobacterium adhaerens. The sequence goes on from NZ_JBDLZX010000017.1 coordinate 48,991, forward strand.
CGTAAATCATTAACCATAAGATAATGATTTCTAAACCAGCCAGCATTGGGTTTTTTAAACCAAAAAACAAATACGACCACAAGGCATTTAGTGCCAACTGGATGGCGAAAAATTGCAAAGCCTTTTTAACGGCTTCTTTTTCAAAATCCATTCGGTTCCAAACCAGTCCAGCTGCGATTCCCATCATAATATAAAGCATGTTCCAAACTGGAGCAAAAACCCAATTAGGTGGATTAAAACTTGGTTTTATCAATTGCGGATACCAAGTTGTCACAGCGGTACGAGTAACAATTCCTGAGAAATATCCAATGGTTAAACAGGTAACAACAATAGCTAATATTTTGGTAATCTTATTCATTTATTTGTTTTTAAGAGGAGTCAAAAATACTCAAAACTTTCAAATGGATTATCCAAATAAAGGAACTAACGGTTTAATCAAAAAAAGTATCTTTGCCCAAAATTATTTTTTATGTTTCAAATCGAAGATTTTATTCCATCAAGTTATAGTAAATCTGTTAATGAAGGAAGTTTTTCCTGGAGCGCTCCCAGCAACATTGCTTTGGTAAAATATTGGGGTAAGAGAGGGAAACAGTTACCCGCAAATCCTTCTGTTAGCTTTACGCTCAACAATTGCAAAACGATTACAACTTTGGCTTTTGTTAAAAAGCAAAACCATGGAAATTTTTCTTTTGATTTATTTTTTGAAGGAAAACCAAAAGATGATTTTAAACCTAAAATTCAAAAATTTCTAGAAAGAGTTGAGGTATATCTGCCTTTTCTGAAAGAGTATCATTTTACAATAGATACTCAAAATACGTTTCCGCATAGTTCTGGAATTGCGTCATCAGCTTCTGGAATGGCAGCTTTGGCAATGAATTTCATGAGTTTGGAGAGAGAATTAAATCCAGCAATGTCAGAGGATTATTTCTATAGTAAAGCTTCTTTTTTGGCAAGATTGGGTTCTGGAAGTGCTTGTCGAAGTGTAAAAGGACAAATAGTGGTTTGGGGAAGTCAAGCGAATATAAATGGAAGTTCTGATTTATTTGGCGTAGAATATCCGTATGAAATTCATCCGGTTTTCAAAGATTTTCAAGATACTATTTTACTAGTTGATAAAGGGGAAAAACAAGTTTCAAGTACTGTAGGCCACGATTTGATGCACAATCATCCTTTTGCAGAAAGACGTTTTGCTCAGGCACATGAAAATTTGGATAAATTGGTTCCAGTTTTTAAGAATGGTGATTTAGAAGAGTTTATCCAGATTGTGGAAAGTGAAGCCTTGACTTTGCACGCTATGATGATGACTTCTTTGCCTTATTTTATTTTGATGAAACCAAACACTTTACAAATTATTAATGCTATTTGGAAGTTTAGAAATGAAACTAAAATTCCTGTTTGTTTTACGCTCGATGCAGGAGCTAATGTGCATGTTTTATATCCAAAGAATTGTAAAGAAAAAGTATTGCAATTTATTACAGCAGAATTAGTTGACTATTGTCAAAATGGTCATTACCTTTGCGACGAAATTGGAAATGGCGCTTTGTTGAGGTAATGCTTTATTTTTGTACATTTAAGGTCTAATTTTACTAATTATGGACTTAAATGCAGAAAAATTAGAATTGATACAAAAGATAGTCGAAATCAACGACGTTAATTTGTTGAAAAAAATCAAAGCTGTTTTTAATGAAGTTGAAAATGAAGTTTGGCTGGAATTAACACCCGAACAACAAGAAGAAATAAACATTGGAATTCAAAATGAAAACCGAAGTGATGTAGTTGATTTTTAAAAAAAACATTTTCTATTTCGATTGGATAATTTTAAAAAAATTTATGAAAGGACCTTTATTTTATTCAAAAATATTACTCTTCGGAGAGTACGGAATTATTCGCGACTCCAAAGGGTTGTCTATTCCTTATAATTTTTACAATGGAGCTCTCAAGAAAGATGAAAATCCTTCGGAAGCAGCCCAGAAATCAAACGGACATTTGAAACGTTTTGTTGTTTATTTAGAGCAATTGCAACAGGAACAACCCGAATTAGTAACTTTTGATTTGCAAGCACTCCATAATGATGTTCAAACCGGAATGTATTTTGATTCCAGTATCCCACAGGGATATGGAGTAGGGAGTAGTGGAGCATTGGTAGCTGCGATTTATGATAAATATGCTCAGGATAAAATCACTGTTTTAGAAAATTTGACGAGAGAAAAATTATTAGCTCTCAAAACTATTTTCTCCCAAATGGAAAGCTTTTTTCACGGTAAGAGTTCTGGACTTGACCCTTTAAACAGCTATTTGAGTATTCCAATTTTAATTAATTCAAAAGATAATATTGAAGCTACAGGAATTCCTACTCAGAGTTTAGACGGGAAAAGAGCCGTGTTTTTATTAGACTCAGGGATTGTTGGAGAAACGGCTCCCATGATTAATATTTTTATGGAAAACCTAAAAGATCATGGTTTTCGTACAATGTTGAAAAATCAATTTGTTAAATATACAGATGCTTGTGTAGAGAACTTTTTGGGAGGTGATATGAAATCATTGTTCGAGAATACGAAGCAATTATCTAGAGTAGTGCTTAATAATTTTAAACCAATGATTCCAGAGCAGTTTCACGGTATTTGGCAAGAAGGTATTGATTCGAATGCTTATTATCTGAAATTGTGTGGTTCTGGAGGCGGTGGATATATTTTAGGATTTACAGAAGATTTAGAAAGAGCCAAAGCAGCATTGAAAGATTATAAACTTGAAGTAGTTTATCAGTTTTAATTCCATACACGGTCTAAATTTAAGTGTTTCCTATGTTAAGCAGACAGCATAAGCTTTTTGTAATGAAAATGATCAGTTTATTTTCTGTCGTTAGAGGTTATAATATTCCTATTATAGCTTTAGCTCAATATTTATCGGCTATTTTTATATTGGCTCCAGAGCAAAGAGCCTTGTCTATTTTGTTAGATTTTCAACTCTTTATTATTGTATTGGCTTCTAGTTTAACTATCGCTTCGGGTTATATAATTAATAATTTTTATGACAGTCAAAAAGATTTAATTAATCGTCCTAATAAATCAAAATTGGATCGGTTGGTAAGTCAAAAAACAAAATTGCAAGTTTATTTTAGCCTTAACTTTTTTGTGGCTTTAATCGCTTTTTTTGTTTCGTTTAGAGCAGTTTTATTCTACTCGTCGTATATTTTCTTAATATGGTTTTATTCTCATAAAATAAAAAAATACCCGATTATAGGGAATTTAATGGCAGCATTATTGGCTGTTCTTCCTTTTTTTGGAATCCTTTTATATTATTTTTTAAAAATGCCGTTATACGAATTAGAAAGTAATGGTGGTAAACTAGCGGTAATATTTTCTCATGGTGCTTTTTTGTTTTTGCTAATTCTAATTCGTGAAATGATTAAGGATTTAGAGAACCTCAAAGGCGATTTTGCCAATGATTACAAAACAATTCCAATTATCTTCGGAGAAGAGACTTCTAAAAAAATAATTACAGGTTTGACTTTGATGACTGTTGTGCCTGTTTATTTTTTAATCAATGTTTATGATGTAGGTTATATGGATATTTACTTTTATTTTGGTTTTATAGTTTTGATTTTGTTTTTGTTATATCTTTGGAAATGGCAAACCAAAGAGCAATACGTTCTTCTTCATAACGTACTTAAATTTTTAATTGTTGCAGGGGTTTTTTGTATTGTGCTTATCAATCCTAGTGTTTTGTGGCACGGTAAAAAAGTATTAATGTCGATTTAAAATTTAATAAAAATATTTCTTCAAAAAAGCCCAAAAATCTGTTAGAAAGTGCTAGCGGTTAGGTAGTTGTTTTTTCTATTTATCAAAAATCGTTTGCCAATTATATAAATAGTATCTTTGCACCAAATTATAGAACATTATGAATAATAAGGAAGGCAATAATAAGAGAAATGGTGGAAGAACAAATAGTTCTAGGCCAAGTTCTAATAAGCCAAAACCTGCACTGCCAAAAAGAGCTCAGGGGCCAAAAAAAGCAAAAGCAAATCCTAAATTAGCAGATGAAAATGCTAATAAAGTTGCCAAAAAGCCAAATCAAGCTCCGAAGAGAATTAAAGCAAAAGATGAAATGCGTTTGAACAAGTACATTTCAAACTCAGGAACTTGCTCTAGACGCGATGCTGATATTTATATTCAATCAGGAAATGTAAAAGTAAATGGTGTTCCAGTTACTGAAATGGGTTATTTAGTAAAACCTGGTGACGTTGTTAACTTTGATGGTGTCGTTATCACCCCAGAAAAAAAAGTATATATCTTATTGAATAAGCCTAAAAATTTTACAACTGCACTAGACGAAGGTCAAGAGTATCGTAACGTTTTAGAATTGGTAAAAGGTTCTACAACGGCTAAAATTGGACCAATAGGCAGAATGGATAAAAACACAACAGGTTTGTTGGTATTTACCAATGATACAGACATGATTCGTAAATTTAGTTTGCCAAATCAAAAGTCATTCAAAATTTATCAAGTTTCTTTAGATAAAAATTTAAAGTTTGAAGATTTAGAAAAAATAGGCAAAGGGTTAATGATTGAAGGACATCGAGTTGTTATTGATGAAGTGAGTTATATTGATGGAGAGGCAAAAAGCGAAATAGGGATTAAGCTAAAGAGTTCAAATATAAAAGTAGTTCGTGCTATATTTGAAAATTTTCAATATAATGTTCTACGAGTTGATCGTGTTGCTTTTGCAGGTTTAACCAAGAAAAATTTACCTCGTGGGAATTGGAGATTGCTTACAGATCAGGAAATCATTAATTTGAAAAATATGTAGTTTTCAAAGAAAATTATCATTCTAAAAATCCCTTAGTAATTCAAAATTGCTAAGGGATTTTTGTTTAGAGTAATTATCCAAAAGGATAAGAGTTTTGAAACGTAGTGCTACCACTCATTTACTTTATTCGCATCCATTTTGATAAAAATGAACAATAAGATTGTGAATCCCCAAAGTCCCGAACCACCGTATGAAAAGAATGGTAATGGTACCCCAATTGTTGGGAATATCCCAACGACCATTGCGATATTTACAAAAAAGTGAATGAATAAAATTCCAGCCACACAATAGCCATATACGCGACTAAATTTTGTTTTTTGTCTTTCGGCTAAGTAAATTATTCTCAAAAATAAAGCAGTAAAAAGGCCAATTACAACCAATGATCCTACAAATCCCCATTCTTCACCAACTGTTGTAAAAATATAATCGGTATGTTGTTCAGGAACAAATCCTCCTTTGGTTTGAGTGCCTTCTAGAAATCCTTTACCAAACCACCCGCCCGATCCAATTGCAATTTCAGATTGGTTGGTGTTATATCCAATCCCTTTCATATCGACTTCTTTTCCTAGCAAAATATTGAAACGATCGCGGTGATGTTGTTTGAAAATATTTGTAAAAACATAATTCACAGATAAAACAAAACCCGATATGAGTGTGAATATAATTCCACTTAGTACAACATTTCTATCAGCCAATCTCGATCGATAATGGACCAAAATAATAACCAAAAGAGCCATTAAAATTACATATTGCGGTTCTAGAACTAGCGTTAGCATAAAGAGTAAAATAGCTATAAAGCCTGTCCATACGTACCAAGCCGAAAGTCCTTCTCGATACAAAATGATAATAAAAACACTATAAATTAAAGCACTTCCAGGGTCTGGTTGCGGTAAAATGAGCAAGACTGGCAAAAAGACAATAGCTAATGCTTGAATTTGTCTATTGGTTTCTTTTAAGTTAATCTGTGTGTCACTTAAGTATTTTGCAATTGCCAAAGAAGTGGCTGCTTTTGCAAATTCTGATGGTTGTAGTGTAAAACTTCCAAAGCCATACCAGCAACGCTGACCCGCAATGGTCTTTCCGAAAACAAACAAACCAGCCAATGAAATGAGTGATATTACAAAAATAATACTGGCATATTTTTCATAAAATTTACCATCAATGTAGAGTAAAATAAAAATCATAGGAATAGCCAATGCAATAAATATAGCCTGCTTTTCCGAAGTCCCATCAGTAGAGGATAACGAAGAGGAATAAATATTTAGCCAACCTAAAACCACAAGTAATACATAGATAATGATACATATCCAATCAATATTACTTGATAAACTTTGATTTTTCATTTGATATGAATATTATTTATTGTTTTGTTTTTGTTGTGTCTTTTGTTACAGCTACAGGTTTAGGTTTCAATTTGCTTTGTTTTATAGAATCCTGTATTCTCATTTGTTCTTTTACTTCAGGCGAAAGGCCTCCCAATATAGCATAACGACTTTGCAAACTGGTATTGAGTACTCTAGTTTCTAAATCGGTTCTTGTGATTTTCTTTTTAAGGTATTTTTCAATCATCAAACTGGCAATAGGCCCTGCAATTGTTGCCCCAAAACCTCCATTTTCGACCATAACAGCAATGGCAATTTTAGGATCATCCTTAGGGGCAAATGCCACAAAAATAGAATGGTCTTTTAATTGTACTCTTTTTCCGTCTATTTTTGCAAAATTTTCAGCTGTACCCGTTTTTCCACAAATATCAATTCCTTCAACTCTCAATGCATAGGCAGTACCTTTATTGTAAACATCAAATAATCCGCTAATTATGGGTGGAAAATATTTTTGATCTATAGTGGTAACATGTTTAGTTGTGAATTTTTGATCGATTTGTTCTCCTTTTATTTTTTTGATGATGTGAGGCGTATAGTAATATCCGTGGTTGGCTATCGTAGCCATCATATTGGCTAATTGAATTGGTGTCAACAAGACTTCTCCCTGTCCAATAGCATTTGAAATAATCGTTTTTCCGCTATATCCCCAACCAGGATACATTCTTTTATAGGTTTTTGATGTTGGTATTTTACCTCTTCTGCCTATAGGTAAATCGTATCCCATAAATTGACCCAATCCAAAACTTCTAATATGATTGCTCCAAACATCTACCGCGTAGGGAGTACTTTTGTATTTACCTATTGTTTTTAAATAGGTATTCGAGAAGTAAGCATTACAGGATTTGTAAATACCAACATGTAAATCTAGATTTCCTCCTCCGCAATGACATCCTTGAAATCGACCTGGGGCATAATAAAATCCACCATGACAAGCAAAAGTTGTTTCTTCTTGTATAACTCCTTCTTGTAAACCAACAAGTCCTGTCAGAATTTTGAAAGGAGAACCAGGAGGATATTCGGCAAGTAATCCTCTATCGTAAAGTGGTTTCGCAATAGAATCACGATATAATTTGGTGTAATTTTTAGAGCGTTGTCTCCCTACCAGAATTCCAGGATCATAAGATGGAGCTGTAACCAAGGCTAAAATCTCACCTGTTTTAGGTTCAATCGCTACAATTCCACCTCGTTTATTAATCATTAATTGTTCGCCATATTTTTGAATTTCGGCATCAATCGTAAGGTTGATATCTTCTCCAGGAACAGCAATAGTGTCATATTTTCCGTCTTTGTACGATCCGATTTCACGATTAAATTTGTCTTTTTGAAAGTATTTTACCCCTTTTATACCGCGAAGAACTTTCTCGTAGTTCTGCTCAACACCTTGCATTCCAATTAAATCCCCACTTTTGTAATAATGGTTTTTTTCGATAATTTTATCATCAACCTCTCTTATAAAACCAAAAATATTGGCTCCAAAATTTACTTCGTAATCACGTAAAGAACGTTTTTGAAAATAAAAGCCTTCGAACTTTCGGATTTTTTCTTGGAAAGCTGCAAATTCAGTTTTGTTCAACTGAGCCATAAATACAGATGGCAATCTAGGGCTATACACCTTAGCTTTTTCTATTTTTTTAATAAAATCTTCTTTAGTGATGTTTAGCAATTTGCAAAACTGTAATGTGTCCGTATTTTTAAGTTCCCTAGGAATTACCATGATGTCGTATGAGGGTTGGTTTGCAACCAATAGTACTCCATTTCGATCATAAATATAACCTCTCTCTGGATAATCATATTTTATTTTTATTGCATTATTTTCTGATTTTAGTTTAAACGAATCATCAATAATTTGCAAGTAAAAGACACGTATGATTAACAAAGATGCACCAATTATAATTAAAGCTGGTAACAAGACTTTTCTCATCGTTTATTTGGCTTTATGAGGTAGATTAAAATAATACAGATTAAAATAGTAAATATTGTACTTAGTACGATTCTAATTAAAATGTCTAAAAGAAAATAAATTTGAAACGATTCTAATAAAAACAACACTATGTTGTGAGTACTAACCGATAATAAGATAAAGGAGAATCGTTCGGGAGTTAGTACATCATTTAGTTTAATGGTTTGGTATTCATAACTTAAACCAAATGAAAATTTAAAAAAGAAAGGCCTAAGATAGGCTAGAAGTACACAAGCTGTGGCATGAACTCCTCCTGAATTGCAAAACAAGTCCATTATCAATCCCAATGCAAAACTAGCTAGTAAGAGGTTTGCTTTATTACCGTTTACAGGGTATAGAATGATAAAAAGAATGTATGGGAATGCAGTTATATAACCTCCCAAATTCATATTGTTAAAAACTAGAATTTGGAGTGCTAATAAAAGTATAAAACGAAAAGTATTCACTAATAGAGTGCTATTCATCTTTTCCCAGTTTTTCTAAATTTTTAATTTCTTCGCTATACTCAGTTTTTATAATATAGACATGTCCTAAATTAGTCATATCGTTGAATAATTTTACATTTATAACGTAATAATGATTTTTGTTATCAGGAATAGATATTTTATCAATAATACCAATTCCAATGTTTTCTGGGAAAATTACTGATTGCCCACCAGTTACAATGGTATCACCTTTTTTGATGGTCGCTAGTCGAGGCACATCTATTAATTGTACAAAACCAGTATTTTTTCCATTCCAAGTTAATGTTCCAAAATGGTTAGAATGTTTGATTTTTGCATTTATCTGAGATTTGGTATTTAATATACTGATAACTGTCGAATAGTTTTTGGAAACATTATCAATAATACCTACAATTCCTAAGCTGTTAATTACTCCCATATCTGGTTTTACACCATCTTTGGCACCTGAATTTAACGTTAAGAAATTCTCATAGACGTTAAAAGAATTGTGGATTACTTTGGAAACCTCAATATCATTAGGAAGCACACCTTTTAGACTGTCTAAATTTGGAATTTCGGTAGAATCTTTAGTGTTGAATAGTAAACTTTTTAAGTTAGCATTCTCTCTTGCTAATTCTTCGTTTTGTTCACGCAAATGAAGGTATTCTTCTATCGAATTTATTTTTTCATAAACGCCCCCACTCAAAAAATTGGCAGAACTGATAATTCTACTTTTATGAAAAGAGTGTGATTGAATTGTAAGAGATAATGATATACCCAAAAGCAGCAAAAACAGTATACGATTACTGTTTTTTATTATAAATGAAAATATTTGCTGCATTTTTAAACGGTATAATAAAAGTTAAATAATTATAGAAATAAGTAAATCAAAGGTTTACTTTATTAGTATATTTTTAAATTTTGAAATATTTTTAAGAGCCATTCCAGTTCCTCGTACAACTGCTCTTAAAGGATCCTCTGCGATATAGACAGGTAAATCTGTTTTTTGGGAAATTCTTTTATCAAGTCCTCTTAACATTGATCCTCCACCAGCTAGATAAATACCAGTATTGTAAATGTCGGCTGCTAATTCTGGAGGAGTTTGAGATAGTGTTTCCATAACAGCATCTTCAATTCGCTGAATTGATTTGTCTAATGCTTTTGCAATTTCTCTATAAGAAACCTCTACTTGTTTTGGTTTACCGGTCAATAAATCTCTACCTTGAACAGACATATCCTCTGGTGGAGTTTCTAAATTTTCGATAGCGGCTCCAATTTGTATTTTTATTTTTTCAGCGGTACTTTCTCCAACAAACAAGTTGTGTTGTGTACGCATATAGTAAACAATATCATTGGTAAAAACATCACCAGCAATTTTTACTGATTTGTCACAAACAATACCTCCTAGAGCAATTACCGCAATCTCTGTGGTACCTCCACCGATATCTACAATCATATTTCCTTTTGGTTGCATAATATCGATACCAATACCAATTGCTGCAGCCATAGGCTCATGAATCAAATACACTTCTTTTCCGTTAACTCTTTCACAAGATTCTTTTACAGCACGCATTTCAACTTCGGTAATTCCAGAAGGGATACAAACCACCATTCTAAGTGCTGGTGTAAACATTCTTTTTTTCAATGCTGGTATGCTTTTGATGAACATATTGATCATCTTTTCTGAGGCATCAAAATCAGCAATTACCCCATCCTTTAATGGCCTAATTGTTTTAATGTTTTCATGTGTTTTACCTTGCATCATATTGGCTTCCTTGCCTACTGCAATAATTTTGCCTGATATTCTATCACGCGCAACTATTGATGGACTGTCAATTACGACCTTGTCATTGTGAATGATTAAAGTGTTTGCTGTACCAAGGTCTATCGCAATATCCTCGGTCATGAAATCAAAAAATCCCATATGCCTATTAGGGGTTAAAAAGTTATAAATAATTTACGCACAAAGTTAAACAAATTAATGTTTAAAATGACGAGTTCCAGTAAATACCATTGCAAGATTATTTTCGTTGCAATAATTGATACTCAATTCGTCTTTGATTGATCCTCCTGGTTGAATGACAGCTGTAATTCCAGCTTTTTTTGCCAATTCTACACAGTCTGGAAATGGGAAAAACGCATCACTAGCCATTGAAGCTCCTTCTAAACTAAATCCAAATGCTTTGGCTTTTTCAACAGCTTGCATCAAAGCATCAACTCTTGAAGTTTGACCTGTACCTGAAGATATTAATGTTCCGTTTTTTGCAAATACAATCGTGTTTGATTTAGTGTTTTTACAAACTTTAGAAGCAAAAATCAAATCTTCGATCTCTTGTTCAGTTGGTGCAGTATTTGTAACGGTTTTTAGGTCTGCTTTAGTATCTGTAATGTTGTTTCTTTCTTGAATTAACAATCCGTTAAGACAAGTTCTTACTTGTTTTTGAGGTAGCTCTACCTCGTTTTGAATTAAAATAATTCTGTTTTTCTTTTCTTGTAAAATTGCAACTGCTTCTGCATCATAAGAAGGGGCAATTACTACTTCACAAAATAATTTGTTGATCTCATTAGCAGTGGCAACATCAATGTTAGTGTTAGCAATTAATACTCCTCCAAAAGCAGATGTTGGATCGCAAGCCAATGCAACAAGATAAGCTTCGCAAATGGTTTTTCTAGTGGCTAATCCGCAAGCGTTGTTGTGTTTTAAAATTGCAAAAGTAGGATCGTCATTTTTAAATTCATGAATTAAGTTTACTGCAGCGTCAACATCCAATAGGTTGTTGTATGATAATTCTTTTCCGTGAACTTTGGTAAACATTGCTTCAAAATCCCCAAAATAGAATCCTTTTTGATGTGGGTTTTCTCCGTAACGAAGTACTTGACCGTTTGCAATACTTGCTTTATAGATGGTTTCGTCAGTGTTGAAGTAATTAAAAATGGCTCCATCATAGTGAGAGGAAACATGAAAAGCTTTTGTAGCTAATAACTTTCTGTCTTCTAATGTTGTGGCTCCATTTTGAGAACTAATCATGTCTAAGAATAATCCGTACTGATCCATAGATGCTACAATTGCAGTGTCTTTGAAGTTTTTTGCAGCGGCACGAATCAATGAAATTCCACCAATATCTATTTTTTCAATAATATCTGCTTCGCTAGCTCCAGAAGCAACTGTTTTTTCAAACGGATACAAATCCACAATAACCAAGTCAATCTGAGGAATGTCATATTCCTTCATTTGTTGTACATCGCTTTCGTTGTCTTGACGGTTTAAGATACCTCCAAAAACTTTAGGGTGTAATGTTTTTACTCTTCCACCAAGTATAGATGGGTAAGATGTAACATCTTCAACTGGAATAACAGGAATTCCTAAGTTTTTAATAAATTCTTCTGTTCCGCCTGTAGAATAAAAAACTACATTTTGTTCGTGTAATTTTTTAACAATTGGCTCAAGACCTTCTTTTGAAAAGACTGAAATTAATGCTGATTGAATTGTTTTTGTTGTGCTCATGGAGTAGTTATAATTTTAAAGTGCAAAAGTAGTTTTTTTTGATAATATAATTCAATAAAAAAGATGTAACAATCTCTTAAAATATCATACCTATTGTTAAATGATTTTTTTGTTTTTTTTGAAATAAATATATTGGGTTTTATTGAAATACAAATTTTTAAAGTATGCTAGTTTATCTGCGATTGTTGAAGGAGAGTTTTACCTTTGCGATGAATGCATTGCGAAGTAATAAATTAAGAACATTGCTTTCCTTGTTGGGAGTTACTATTGGGATTTTCTCAATAATTGCAGTACTTGCGGCGGTAGATTCTTTGGATAGAAAAATTTCTGAAGATTTGAGCAATATGGATAAAAACACCATTTATCTTCTAAAATCTCCTTTCGGGCCTTCAGATGTTCCAATGTGGAAGAGAGAGCAATTTCCCAATGTAAAATACTCGGAATATATTTATTTGAAAAATGCCATGACACATACCGATCAATTGGCTTATCGAATTTTTACCCGAAGCGAATCTCTGAAATACGAATCTAATGTTGTGAGTACGGTACAAATTTTTCCGGTTTCTCATGAATTTATCGATATTGAAGGTTTAGAATTTGAAGAAGGTAGGTTTTACAACGAATCTGAAGCCAATTCGGGTGCATCTGTTATTGTTCTTGGGGCTGAAGTAGCAAAATCACTTTTTGAAGATGCTGATGCGATTGGGAAAAGTATCCGATTGTACGGACAGCGATTTACCGTTATTGGCGTTTTGAAAAAAGAGGGGTCGATGTTTGGAGGAAGTAATGATTCTGCTGCTTATATTCCGGTGAATTTTGTTCGAAGACTCTACGGGGACAATAATCCGAATTTAACAAATGTGATTGTTTTTAAACCTGAAAAGGGAGTCGATATGGAAGAATATAAAGGTGAAATTGCTCAAAAACTTAGAAATTTTAGAGGACTAAAAGCTGGCGAAATCGACAATTTTTTTATTAATGTTTTTGGAGGATTTTTAGAAATTATAGATCAGTTTTTGGGGACTTTGCGTTTAGGTGGAATTTGTATTAGTTGTTTTGCATTTTTGGTGGGAGGTTTTGGTGTAGCCAATATTATGTTTGTCTCTGTTAAAGAGCGAACAAATTTAATAGGGATACAGAAATCGTTAGGCGCCAAAAATCGTTTTATTTTATTTCAATTTTTATTTGAAGCTATTATTCTTTGTGTAATCGGCGGAATTATAGGGTTGTTTATAGTTTGGGTTATTGCTATGATACTTTCTAAGGCATTAGATTTTGAATTTGTTTTGAGTTTGGGGAATATTTTGATCGGAGGCGGGTTGTCAATAATAGTTGGAGTGCTTTCGGGAATTATTCCAGCAATTTCGGCATCAAAATTAGATCCTGTAGAAGCAATCCGTACAGGAATGTAATAGTTGTTGATGTAGGTATAAAAAAATATCCCGAACTCTTCGGGATATTTTTTTATCTAATAGGATTGTTTTGGATTAAATCTATATATAAATTGATTTTATCTTTCAATTCTTTTCTTGGTGTTATGAAGTCAAGAAAACCATGTTCAAGTAAGAATTCTGCAGTTTGAAAGCCTTCAGGTAAATCTTTACCTGTTGTATCTCGTACTACACGTGGTCCGGCGAATCCAATTAACGCACCTGGTTCAGAGATGTTAATATCTCCTAACATTGCATAAGAAGCTGTTGTTCCTCCAGTAGTTGGATCTGTACATAACGAAATGTATGGTAATTTTGCTTTAGAAAGTTGCGCTAGTTTTACAGATGTTTTGGCTAATTGCATTAATGAATAAGCAGCTTCCATCATTCTGGCTCCTCCTGATTTAGAAATCATTACAAAAGGTAATTTGTGTGCGATTGCGTAATCAATACCTCTGGCAATTTTTTCTCCAACTACTGCTCCCATCGATCCGCCAATAAAAGCGAAATCCATACAGCAAATTACAACGTCTTTCCCTTTAGATTTACCAACTCCTGTGCGTACAGCATCTTTAAGGTTTGTTTTTTCCATTACTTCTTTAAGACGGTCTGCGTATTTTTTTGTGTCCACAAAATTTAGAGGGTCTTTTGCTGTAATGTTTTTATCTAATTCGACAAATTCGTTATTGTCGAATAAAATTTCAAAATAAGCCTCGCTCCCTATTCTAACATGGAAACCATCTTCGGGACTTACAAATAAATTACGAGCTAATTCATCAGCATCTATAATTTTTCCTGTCGGAGATTTGTACCAAAGCCCTTTTGGGATGTCCATTTTGTCTTCGGTAGCCGTAGTGATTCCTTTTTCTTTTCTTTTAAACCAAGCCATATTTTTTGTTTTTTGTTTGAAATTTAAGGTTTAAAGTTTTTTCTAAAACTTTAAACCTTAAAATCTTAAACTTTTATTATAGTGTATTCACATTGTTTAAGTCAGCAAATGCTTGCTCTAATCTAGCTCCGAAAGTTACTTCTCCTTCACGTAACCATTTTCTTGGATCGTAGTGCTTTTTGTTTGGAGAATCTGGACCTTCTGGGTTTCCGATTTGAGTTTTAAGGTACTCAATGTTGTTTACCATAAAGTCACGAATACCTTCAGTAAATGCAAATTGTAGGTCTGTATCAATATTCATTTTTACCACTCCGTAGCTGATTCCTTCTCTGATTTCTTCTAGAGTAGAACCTGATCCACCGTGGAAAACAAAATCAACAGGGTTGTTTCCAGTGTTGAATTTTGCTTGTACGTAATCCTGAGAGTTTTTTAAGATTTTTGGAGTCAATTTTACGTTTCCTGGTTTGTAAACACCGTGAACATTTCCAAAAGCTGCTGCGATAGTGAATTTTGGACTTACTTTAGAAAGTTCTTCGTAAGCATACGCTACTTCTTCAGGTTGTGTGTATAATTTTGAACTATCTACATCAGAATTGTCAACTCCGTCTTCTTCACCACCTGTAATTCCAAGTTCGATTTCAAGAGTCATTCCCATTTTACTCATTCTAGCTAAATAACCTTTGCAGATTTCGATGTTTTCTTCGATTGGTTCTTCAGAAAGATCGATCATATGAGATGAGAATAATGATTTTCCTGTAGCAGCAAAATGCTCTTCAGAAGCGTCTAATAAACCGTCAATCCAAGGTAGCAATTTTTTTGCACAGTGGTCAGTGTGTAAAATAACAGTTGCTCCGTAAGCTTCTGCTAATGTATGGATGTGTTTTGCTCCAGCAATAGCTCCAGCAATAGCTGCTTTTTCTCCAGCGTTAGAAAGTCCTTTTCCAGCATTAAATTGTGCTCCTCCATTAGAAAATTGAATGATAACTGGTGCTTTTAATTTTGCAGCAGTTTCTAAAACTCCATTAATAGTGTCAGATCCTATAACATTTACAGCAGGAAGTGCAAAGCCTTTTTCTTTTGCATAATTAAAGATTTCTTGTACTTGATCGCCTGTAGCTACTCCGGGTTTGATATTGTGTGCCATTGTAAATTTTTTTAATTGTTTTTTAGTTTTTAGATTTTTAGTTTGCAAAAATAAGAATTAATTAGCACTTAGAAAGGGTAATTGATCCCAAAATTAAATACTGAGTTTGCAAAATTATATTGTGTAAACCATCTTTCCCCAGTTTCTTTGGCTGGATTGTATGTTTTAAAGCCCAAATCTAGTCTTACAACAAAGAAACTTAAATCGTATCGAATACCAAATCCTGTTCCTAAAGCGATTTCGCTGAAGTCTTTTATGCTGTCAAATTTGGCTGACTCATAGGTTACGGCGTCTAAAACGTTCCAAATATTTCCTGCATCGGCAAAAAGTGCTCCTCCCCATTTGCCAGCAATAGGGAAACGATATTCGCCACTTATAGCTATTTTCATATTGGCTTCGTTAAAGTCATTTGTAAACGCGCTACTCCCTGGACCTAGATTATAAGGTTGCCAAGCTCTGTTGTCATTGGATCCTCCTGCAAAGTAACTTTTTGAAAACGGAATGCTATTAGAGTTTCCGTAGGGTATTGCAATTCCGAAAAAGGCTCTCATGGCAAATATGCCTGATTTACTGATGTTCCAATGTTTGATATAATCAAATTCGGTTTTGATGTATTCAGAATATTCTAAGTTGAAGATTTCATAATTTCCATTTTCATTTTTAGGAATATTTCCAATGGCAGAAACTGCAGATAGTAATGTTCCTGCAGATTCTATTTTTGTTCTAAAGGTGTAAAAATTATTGTCTTGTAAATCTTTTTTGCTCGTTTTGCTAAAATTGAATGATGTAGCCAAGATAAAATCATTGTCGGTCAATCTTATTCTTTGTTGTTCGATACTGTTTACATTTTGAAAATCATTATCTTCTGGTCTTAAGGTTGTTTGTCCTGTCAAAACATCATTTGTGAATCCAGATGTTCCACTCTCGATAATTAAATTTCCATTTTCATCAATATAGGATGGGTTTGTGTTATAGGTCTGTGCAATATCATTTAAGGCGTCATACGAACTACTATATACATAAAAATAGTTTTGAGGGTTTAAATTTCGAATAAATTGAAAGTTTAGAAGATCCAGACGGCTGGTTGTGTTTCTTTTTGGGGTCCAATTGTATGAAAATGATCCAGTAAAATTTTCTTTGTCTAATCCAATATTCGTTTGCTTGGAGAGCCCGAGGCTGAATACCGTTGAAGGAATCATGCTTTTGGGTATTATTTTTTCTGTTTTTATTGGGAAAAGTACTCTTGGGAAGTTTAATTTTGCGTCTAGTCCATATTCCGAAACGTTAAAAAAGCTATCATTTGAATTAGCAATATCATTTGAAGCACCTATATTTCCTCTGGCCGAAATTTCTAATGTTTCTGCACCATTAAACACGTTTCGGACAGTTTCTGTGATACTTCCTGTGATTCCAAAATCTTCAATATTAGAATGGGTAAAGTCTAAGGTGTATCCGAAACTAAATTTTTTTCTTGGGGTCAAATACACTTTAGCTACCAACGATTGTGCAGTTGTATCCTTCTTATCTACTTCGTATTGGATAGTTGGGTAATTAAATGTTCTTAAATTGTTTAAATATCTTGTGGATAAAACGGTTCTAATGTCTGAAAAAACATCTCCTTTGGTTATAAAAATCGCATCTGTTATGGCGTAAGGTTTGTATTTTATTTTTTGATAACCATACAAAGTTATATTGTTGTGCGAAATACTGTCTTTTATAGGTTTGTTATGGTTAGCTGTAGAATAGTCTGTGTAAACCTTTATGTCGCTAATTTTGTATAACTTAAAAGGTTCGGTTTTTGTAGAGTCATTTTCATAATAAGAATAGTTTTCTACATTTAAAATAACCGATGCTTTGTCTTTTTTGTTTATGGTGTCAATGTCAAAATTGATGTAGTTGGATTGAAAGCGATAAGCACCATGGTTTCTAAAATAAGTAGTAATTTGGTTTTTCTCATTTTCAAAATCTTCGGCCTTAAATTGTTTTCCAGGAATTAAATTTGACTTCGTTTTTTTGTATAGCGAATCTAAAGCAGGGGTTTGGATATTGGTTCTTACAGAATCAATAAAATAAGGGTTTCCTGTGTTTATGGAGTACTTTAATTTAGCTTTTTTAGATTCTAAAGAATCTAATTTGTAAGATGCCTTTACATTGAAGTATCCATTGTCAAAATAATAGCTTCGGAGTCGAAGTAATGATTTTTTACTTTTTATAGTGTCTAATATCACAGGGGCTTCACCTGTATCTTTTAGAAAATTGTGAATGCCAAGATACCAAAAAGAATTTCGAAGCCCCTCGATTTGTTTGGCCGAAAGCCACTTTACTTCTCTATCGTATTTTTTTTTATTGTTTAAATATTTAAGATTAAAAGTAGAGTCTGGATTTGGATTTGCTAGGTTGTAAATGTTTAACAACATTCGGTATCCCAATATGCTACTATTGGGTTGTTGGTACAATTGATCGTAAATGGTTTGGTCTTTTACTAATTTTTCGTTCTCAAAAATTTCATTTTTAGTAAGAAGTAGTTTTCGTTCTGGAACTCTTTTTTCAGAATTACAAGCGTAGAAAATAATACTAATTAGGATAAATAATGATATTTTTGCAACTCGCATTTTCTTCTCGCAAACTATAGATTGCTTTGTGGATATAGCAACACCTTTTTTTGTTTTTAAAGAAAAAAAATCATTATTCATGTAGAGGGGGTCTTGTTATAGAATATTTATTTCAAAAATACATTTTTTATGCTTAGTAAAAACCAAATAAAATTAATATCCAGTTTGCAACAAAAAAAATATCGATTTGCAAATCAATTGTTTTTTGCTGAGGGTGTAAAAGTAATTCAAGAATTAGTAAAATCAAATTTTGAGATGGAACAACTTTATACTACAAAAGATGATTTCAAAGAAATTGCATCACATAAAAAAACAATTATTACTGAAAATGAATTGCAAAAAATTAGTGCTTTAACGACACCCAATACTTGTTTGGCGGTTTTCAAAATCCCTTTTGAAGAAGAAATTATACAATCAGGGCTGATAATCGCACTTGATGCTATTCGTGATCCTGGTAATATGGGAACCATTCTTAGATTGTGTGATTGGTTTGGGGTAAAACAAGTAATTTGTTCTAAAGAAACGGTTGATATTTATAATCCGAAAGTGGTTCAAGCCACAATGGGTTCTATAACTAGAGTAAATGTGGCTTATATAGATTTAGAAAATTATTTGAAAAACACTAAATCTCCAGTTTTTGGAACGTTTATGGATAGTGATAGTGTTTACAAAACAACACTGCCTCAAGATGCTATTATTGTTATGGGAAATGAGGCTAATGGAATTTCAGAAAACATCGAAAAACTGGTCTCAAAAAGAATTACCATTCCTCGTTTTGGAGATCTTCAAATCACCGAAAGCCTGAATGTAGCTACCGCAACCGCTATCATTTTAAGTGAGTTTAGAAGATAGTCTTGAAAATAGAATTTTAATGAAAGGTAAAATTAATTAGAATCGCTCTCGATTTCATCGATTCTATATTACCTGTCCATGGACTGTTGGGGTCATTGTCTCTAATTAATTCATCACCCAATCCAAATTGCCCTCTTATTGATGGTGAAAAAATAAAATATTCTGAGAAAATATCAATTCCAAATCCAATTTCGTAATTGGTTGTCCAAGATTTTACTCTAAATCGATCTTCTTGATTGTCATCTATAGATTTTGCATTACTGGATAAATTCAAATTAGCCGAGAGTCCTCCTAATAAGTATGGACGGATATTTCCTGTTCGCAAAGCCGAAAACTTTAATAATAATGGAAAGTTAATATAGGTGCTATTTACTTCTCGAATGGCGTCACTAGGCGAATTAAATGCTGAATTATTTGGGTAATGCAATATTCTGTCTGAGTAATAAAGTCCAGGTTCGAAACGTAAGTCTAAATACTCTTGTAATCTGAAATTAGTAACTAAACCAACATTAAATCCAGTAGATTTGTCCACTTGGATATCTGGCCCAACAGTTAAGTAGTCTATTTTAAAATCGTAAGAGTTAAACCCGAGGTAAAAACCAAAATAAAGTCTTTTCTTTTGCCAGTTCTCTAAATTGATTATAGGATCCTTACTGAAAATACTCTTAGATATTTGGGAATTTCCTTTTACAGCAATGCTCAATAGAATTAATAGAATTATTTTTTTCATCTTATGCTGAGTATTTCAGTATTATTTTTTTGAAGCCGAATAAATAGTAGCAACACCAAATGTTTGTGGCATAGCTTTTACCATTATAAACCCAGTTTTTCTTAAAATATTGTTTAAGGCTTCTCCGTACGGAAAGGAGGCTGCCGATTCAGATAAATAACCATAGGCAACATCGTCTTTCGAAAATAATTTACCGATTAATGGTAATATGTTTTTACTGTAAAAATTATAGCCTTGTTTGTATGGTGTTTTATCTGGTACCGAAGTTTCTAAAATTACAAAAATACCATTCGGCTTTAATACTCTTAAGATTTCGGTAAGGCCTTTTTCTAGATGTTCAAAATTTCGAACCCCAAAAGCAACGGTTATAGCATCAAAATAGTTGTCTTCAAATGGCATGTTTTCTGAATCGCCTAATACCATTTCGATTCTTTGGGAAAGTTTTTTTTCTTCTATTTTTTTGGTGCCTATCTCTAGCATTCCTGGAGAAATGTCGAGACCAATAATTTTTTCGGCATTGGTTTTGGCCATCAAAATTGCTAAATCTCCAGTTCCAGTTGCAATATCCAAAATAGTTTCAGGATTGGTTTCGGTAACCATTTGCAATACTTTTTTTCTCCATTTAACATCTATACCAAACGAAATTACGCGGTTGAGATTATCATAATTGCCCGAAATGGTATTAAACATTTGCGCAACTTGCTCTTTTTTGGATAAGGTGGAGTCTTTGTAGGGTGTGATTTCTTTTGGCATTTTTTTTATTTGTACAAATATAAGTAAACTGAATAAACTATCAATTGGCTTTTTTTTATCTATAGAATTTTATTCAGAGATGTTTTTGAAAGATTTTACTGTGATTTTACTGAAAAAACTTTGCAAATAATTGAAATATCACTAAAAGTGGGTATTGTGGAAGCTAATTTTATTACTGATGTTTGTACTTTAAAATTTAAATATTTTTTAAATGATTAGACAGGAACTAATGACCCAAATCAAATGGATGCTTCTTGCGCTGTTTATCTCATTTGTTCTTGTATTGTTTTTTGAAGGTACTGTCAGTAGTGGTGGTATTATTTTAAAAGCGCAAAATACGTTCTTAGGATTAAATTTGTTTTTGGAAATTTTAATTTTCTTTACCTTTAGTACCTTTGTGGTATTTGGTACTAAAGGTTTTTTTGAGTTGTACTCTCAAAAAGTATCAAATTATATTGTATTCATCTCAGGTACAATATTGATATTTGTGATTTGTATATTATGTTAACTGATTCTCCGCAAACACACCTAATATTTTTAGTATATTAGCGCTCAAAAAGCAGGGATTATGAACATATTCAGT
>NZ_JBDLZX010000018.1:0-23438 GCF_040045115.1 Flavobacterium adhaerens
TCTTTAGCAAAAGAAAAGATATAATGTACAGCCCGACCCAGAGGGACATGCCATAATTTGAATCGTAGATTGTTTATAGGATACGAATAAATTGAATAGATTTGTCCTTTTTAAATCCAATTTTGTTGTTTTGATGGAAAGCTGTTTGGGTGATTAATTTTAATGCAAAAAAGAAGCCCAAGACTTTCGTTTTGGGCTTTAATCTGAAAAAAAATATTATTTTCGGTTTCTTATTTTTCGGGCTAATAATGTGTTTTTTAATAGCATTGCAATTGTCATTGGGCCTACTCCTCCTGGAACGGGAGTGATAAATGATGATTTTTTACTGACTGCATCAAAATCAACATCTCCTTTGATTACATAGCCTTTTGCGTTCGATGAATCTTCTACTCGGGTAATTCCAACATCGATAATAACGACACCATCTTTTACCATATTTGCTTTTAGAAATTCTGGAACACCTAGAGCTGTAATAATGATATCAGCATTTTTAGTGTAATCTTCAAGATTTTTTGTGCGACTATGAGTTAAGGTTACTGTAGAATCTCCTGGGTATCCTTTGCGACTCATTAAAATACTCATTGGTCTTCCAACGATATGGCTTCTACCAATAACTACTGTGTGTTTTCCTGCTGTTTCTACTTTATAACGTTCTAGTAATTCCATAATACCAAACGGAGTAGCTGGTAAAAATGTTTCCATGTCTAAAGCCATTTTACCAAAATTGGCTGGATGAAAACCATCTACATCTTTATCAGGATCAATTGCCATAAGGATTTTTTCCTCATCGATATGTTTTGGCAATGGTAATTGGACAATATACCCGTCTAAATTATCATCGTCGTTTAATTCTTTGATTTTGGCTAATAATTCAGCTTCTGTAATGGTTTCAGGTAAAGCAACCAAAGTTGAGTCAAAACCAATTTGTTCGCATGAACGCACTTTACTTCCTACATAAGTTAAACTAGCTCCATTATTACCAACAATAACAGCGGCCAAGTGAGGAACTTTTTGTCCATTAGCTTTCATTTGTTGTACTTCGGCAGCAATTTCGCTTTTAATATCTTCGGATGTTTTTTTTCCGTCTAGTATTTGCATTTTAAAAAAGTTTAAAGTTTAAAGTTTAAATGTTTGAAAATTTAAAACTTTAGAAGTTAGTTGTATTTGCTTCAATTTCTATGAAAAATTTAAGGTTTAAAATCTCAATTTATTTGAAATTTTAAACCCTAAATAGATTTTGTTTATCTCATTCCAGGCATACCGCCTTTCATGTTGCCCATCATTTTCATTAAGTTTTTTCCGCCCGGTCCTTGCATCATTTTCATCATTTTGCTCATTTGGTCAAACTGTTTCATCAATTGGTTTACCTGTTCTACTTTTGTACCAGAACCTTTGGCAATTCTGGCTTTTCTTTTTACATCTATAATAGCAGGTTTGCTTCTTTCGATTGGTGTCATTGAGTGGATAATAGCTTCGATGTGTTTGAAAGCATCATCTTCAATTTCGATATCTTTCATGGCTTTTGAAGCTCCTGGAATCATTCCAACCAAGTCTTTCATATTACCCATTTTCTTTACTTGTTGTATTTGGGACAAGAAATCATCAAAACCAAATTCGTTTTTAGCGATTTTCTTTTGAATTTTACGAGCTTCTTCTTCATCATATTGTTCTTGCGCTCTTTCTACCAAAGAGACAACGTCACCCATCCCAAGGATACGTTCTGCCATACGATTTGGGTAGAAAATATCGATAGCTTCCATTTTTTCACCAGTCCCCACAAACTTAATTGGTTTGTTTACGACAGATTTAATGGAAATTGCAGCTCCTCCGCGTGTATCACCATCTAATTTGGTTAAAATAACTCCATCAAAATTTAAAATATCATTGAAGGCTTTGGCTGTGTTTACAGCATCTTGACCTGTCATAGAATCTACAACAAATAAAGTCTCTTGTGGCTGAATTGCTTTGTGGACTTTTTCTATTTCGTCCATCATTTCTTTGTCAACTGCCAAACGACCAGCTGTATCGACAATTACTACATTAAATCCATTTGCTTTAGCATGTTTGATAGCATTTTGAGCAATTTCGACTGGGTTTTTATTTTCGGGTTCAGAATATACTTCAACACCAATAGAATCTCCGACAACATATAATTGCTGAATAGCCGCTGGACGATAAATATCACAAGCAACTAAAAGGGGTTTTTTGTTCTTTTTGGTTTGAAGGAAGTTAGCCAATTTACCAGAGAAAGTTGTTTTACCTGACCCTTGTAAACCTGACATTAAAATAACCGATGGATTTCCAGAAAGATTAATTCCTGCAACATCACCACCCATCAATTCAGTAAGCTCATCTTTGACAAGTTTCACTAATAATTGCCCTGGTTGCAAGGTGGTTAATACATCTTGACCAATTGCTTTTTCTTTTACTTTGGTAGTAAAATCTTTGGCAATTTTAAAATTGACATCGGCATCTAATAAAGCACGGCGTACTTCTTTCAAAGTTTCGGCTACGTTTACTTCTGTAATTTTTCCGTGTCCTTTTAATATATGAAAGGCTTTGTCTAGTTTATCGCTTAAATTATCGAACATAATTGTTATATTTTTTGAAGTTGCAAATATAAGATAAACGTTTAAAGTTATAAAGTTTAGCCTCAAAGTTTTTGCCTATGTTTTACTTTTTTTGAAGTAAAATTTCTAGATTAAAAGCATAAAAAAAGAGGCTGTCTCATTTTTTTTTTGAGACAGCCTCTTTCTGTTTTTAGGATTTCATTTTATTTTTTCAAATATTGATCTAGAGGCAATAATATATTTTTAGAATTATTCATTTTGTCGGAAAGGGTTTGAGCTTCTTTAATCATGCTCATAGTTAAGTCACGTGTTGCGGAAATATTTTTTCTAGCGTTATTTTCTGGGCTTTGATCCATTTGTACAGATACTAATAATAGTGCCATGCCAGCTATTTTATTAGTTTTTACACCTTGTCCTCGTAAATACAACATGCCCAAGTTGCCAACTGCAAGACCATCGTTTTGCAAAATTGCTTTGCGATACCATTTATGAGCTTTTGCATAATCTATAGATGTACCGGTGCCGTTTTCGTAAAGTACTCCTAAATTGAATTGGGCATTTGAGTTTCCTTGTTCGGCAGCTTTATTATACCAAATAAGTGCTTCTTTTAGATTTTTAGGGACTCCCATTCCTTTTTCGTACATTAAAGCGACATTGTATTGTGAATCTATATGTCCTTCTTTTGCGGCAGCGAGAAATTTTTTATAAGCAAGAGGCATGTTGTTAGCTTCAATTGCAGCAATTCCAGCATCGAAATTTGCATTTTTTTTGGTTTGTGCATTAATAGTTCCCAAACAAGTAGCCAAGCACAAGCATAGTGTTAGAGAAATAGTTTTGAAAATTTTCATTTATAGTGGGGGTTAAATAGTACTTTTTTTTTAGTCGTGTGATAAATCAGCTAATAGTTTTCGTTCTCCAACAATCCACAGAATATCATCTTTTTCTAAGATAATATTTGATTCAGGATTTAAGATCCGATTTCCTCTCTTTTCTATTCCAACTACTAAGCCTTTTGTTTTTTCTCGAAGTTTAGACTCTTTGATACTTTTTCCTAGAAAGGTATGATTTTTAAGTTCAATTTGTCTTAAAACAATATCAGGTTCAATAACTTCAGGAGAAACATCCATTTCGTGTTGGTCAAGATATTTTTTAAATTCTTGTACTTGTGCATCAGTCCCGATAACGCATATTTCATCGCCTGGGAAAATACGCTCATTGGCATCAGGAATATGAATTGTAACATCTCCACGTTTGATTGAGACAATATTGATTCCCAAGTTTTCTCTAATTTGTAATTTTTTTAATGCTTCACCAGCGATATTCGATTCTGCTGCTATATCAAAAATAGCCATGTGTCCATCCCAAGGAGATAAATC
The DNA here is from genome assembly GCF_040045115.1 of Flavobacterium adhaerens. Lineage (NCBI taxonomy): Bacteria > Pseudomonadati > Bacteroidota > Flavobacteriia > Flavobacteriales > Flavobacteriaceae > Flavobacterium > Flavobacterium adhaerens. Next base: position 3,947 of record NZ_JBDLZX010000018.1, read on the forward strand.
GCTACGACTTCTTTTAGCACGGTCAAGTTCTCTATCGTTTAAGTTTGTCAAAAAATGATGTTCTATTTTGTGGTATTGTGCGTGTAATTTCTTTTGGAAAATCAAATAAAATACAACTGCAACAAATAAGGCGATTAAAGCAATTTTTGGAGAGAAAAAAATATTCAATAATAAACCAATAAAGAAAATAGATAATAGGGTGCGTACAAAAAATAGCATTGCTAATGGAGCTCGTGATTTACGATCTTGCATTAACTGTTCCATTTCGGCAGTAGCAACTCTTCGGAATGCGAGTGCCCATAGAAAAGGGGCAATAATACTTAAAGTTATCAAAGCTCCGATAGAGTTTCCTAAATGAAATTCGTTGACAAGAGGTAATAAAAAACGAGCTGAAAGTATGATGATGGCCAAAATAATTACAACCAATGCTATTACTTGAATCAAATAAGCGTTGATAACGGTTTGCCATAAACTAACGGTTCGTATGGCTTGTGTACTGGCAGAATAGCGTTCTATTCTTTTGGTTAATTTACGAGGTAATTTATTGGCTAAATATTCAGAAAATGGTAATGAATACTTAATCATAAATGGTGTAGTAAAGGCTGTTACTGCAGATACCGCAACAACTATTGGGTACAAATAAGAATTGGTTACTTTTAGTGTTACTCCCAAAGTGGCAATGATAAAAGAGAATTCTCCAATTTGTGATAAACTCATTCCAGTTCTAACAGAGTCTTTAAATGGTTGGCCTGAGAGTAAAGCTCCTAATGTAGAACTTATAGATTGCCCTAAAATGGTAACGACAGAAAGGATGACTACTGGCAAAGCGTGTTGGTACAAAATATCAGGGTTTATTAACATTCCAACAGATACAAAAAATACTGCACCAAATAAATCTTTTACAGGTTTTACTAAATGTTCTATATGTTCGGCTTGGGTAGTTTCGGCTATGATAGATCCCATGATGAAAGCGCCTAATGCAGGAGAAAAACCTGCATTTGCTGCAAAAATAACCATTGTCAAACACAAGGCTATCGAAAGGATTAGAAGCATTTCGTCTGTTAGTAAATGTTTGGTTTTTTTGAGTATTGTTGGAATTATAAAAATTCCACCCAAAAACCAAAGTACCAAGAAAAAAATTAGTTTTAGAACGGATAATATAAGACTACCTCCTGAAATCTGATTGCTCACTGCAATTGTCGATAATAAAACCATCATCAAGATAGCAAGAATGTCTTGAACAATCAAAGAGCCTATTACTATCCCAGCAAATTTTTGTGTCTTGACTCCTAATTCGTCAAATGATTTTAAAATTATGGTTGTCGATGATATTGATAAAATAACTCCTAAGAAAATACTATCCATCGTTGGCCATTCCATCCATTGTCCAACAAGATAGCCTAAAAAACACATACTTACAATTTGAACTCCAGCGGTTATTGAAGCCGTACCACCCACTTTCATTAGCTTTTTAAAACTAAATTCTAGACCTAAACTAAATAATAAAAAGATGATTCCAATTTCGGCCCATACTTCTACACTTTTCATTTCTTTTACCGAAGGGAAAAAATCAAAATGATTTCCTGCCAAGAAACCAGCAATTAAATATCCTAAAACTAAAGGTTGTTTTAATTTTTTAAAGATTATAACTGCGATTCCAGCTGTCAAAAGGATTAAGCCTAAATCACTTATTAAAGGATCGAGATGTTGTGTTGTTTCTGTCATTACACTCATACAGTATTGTTTTTAGAAGTCTTTCAAGGAATGTTTTCTTATTAATTAATTTAACGTCATTTTCTAAGAATATACCGAATCAAACTTCTATTGGAGAATTATTGAGTTGGATATAAAAATAACACATTTTGGAGATGAAATGAAACTATAAGTGTGCTAAATTTAAAGTTTTCACTCTTTTTGTTCGTTTTTTTACAGAAGGAAAAATTGTTGATGAACAAAATAAAGCCAATTATGAGAATCTCTTCTTCATAATTGGCTTAATATTTATCAATTGCGAGTTATTAAATTATATCCCAATGAAATTACTAGGAGTGATTTGCAATAACTCAGCTTTAATTTCGTCTGAAACTTCTAATGTAGCAATGAAGTTATGAATCGCATTTTTATCAATAGCTTCATTGGTTCTTGTTAGACCTTTCAAGGCTTCATATGGGTTTGGATAGGCTTCACGACGTAAAATTGTTTGAATGGCTTCGGCTACAACCGCCCAGTTTTTCTCTAAATCTTCTTCAAATTTCGACTCGTTTAAAAGTAATTTGTTTAATCCTTTCAAAGTAGCTTCAAAAGAAATGATAGTGTGTCCCATAGGTACTCCAATGTTTCTTAACACCGTACTATCAGTCAAATCACGTTGCAGTCTAGATACCGGTAATTTTGCTGATAAATGCTCAAAAATGGCATTGGCAATTCCTAAGTTTCCTTCTGAGTTTTCAAAATCAATTGGGTTTACTTTATGTGGCATTGCCGATGAACCAATTTCTCCAGCTTTGATTTTTTGTTTGAAATATTCCATAGAAACATATGTCCAAATATCTCTATCCAAATCAATAATGATAGTATTGATTCTTTTCAAAGCATCAAAAAAAGCAGCAAAATGATCGTAATGTTCAATTTGAGTCGTAGGGAATGAATGATGTAATCCCAAATTAGTTTCAACGAATTGAGTTCCAAATTGTTTCCAGTCAATTTGTGGGTAGGCCACATGATGCGCATTATAATTTCCAGTTGCTCCACCAAACTTGGCTGCAAACGGGATATTGAACAACAAACGTATTTGTTCTTCTAGACGTTCTACAAAAACATTAATTTCTTTACCCAATCGAGTAGGCGAAGCAGGTTGTCCGTGTGTACGTGCAAGCATTGGGACATTGTCCCACTCTTGACTTAATTCTTTCAATTTGGCAATTAAACTCACAAGCGATGGCATATATACTTTTTCAAAAGCATCTTTTGTCGAAAGCGGAATTGCAGTGTTATTGATATCTTGCGATGTCAATCCAAAATGGATAAACTCTTTATATTCGGATAAACCTAATTTTTCAAAAGCATCTTTGATGAAATATTCAACAGCTTTTACGTCATGATTGGTTACTTTTTCGGTTTCTTTAATCCAAAGTGCATCTTCGGTAGAAAAGTTTTTATAGATGTTGCGTAAACTATCAAATAAATTAGGGTTTACATTTTTTAATTGTGGTAATGGGACTTCGCATAAAGCAATGAAATATTCGATTTCTATCAGTACACGATATTTAATTAATGCTTCTTCAGAGAAAAAAGGAGCTAGTGATACTGTTTTATTTCTATAACGACCATCGATTGGTGATATAGCATTCAATTCGTTTAGATTCGTCATTTTTTTATTTTTTTTCGAAAGGCACAAATATAAAGAGAATTTGTAGATTAAGAATGCTAATTTTCAAGTTAAAAGCATGTGGTTTGTTTAATTTTTTTTTTTTTTTTTGAAATAGAACTCATTAAATATTGTAGTCAATCGATTTGCTAAACTTTTTTAAGTTTTATTTAGGTTTAAAGCTCTTACGTTTAACTTCTTATTAATACTGTTAAAAAATGTATTGGGTTATCTTTGTAAGGTTGTAATTGATTTTCAATTAATTTGTAAACCATGGGGAAAAATGTTTTAATAACAGGAGGTACCGGTTTTATAGGAAGGTATCTAACTGAAAAATTATTGGAAAAGGGTTATACAGTTTCAGTACTTAGCAGAAATAGTAAGGCAAATACCAGCAAAGTTTCCTATTATATTTGGGATGTTACTACACAAAAAATTGAGGAAGCTGCTATTCGAAATGCAGATTATATAGTTCATTTGGCTGGTGAACATATTACTGAGAAGCGCTGGTCGAAAAAAAGAAAAGAAGCCATCCGAAATAGCCGAATACAATCTACACAACTTATCTATGATACTTTAGTAAAACTCGATAAAAGGGTTGAAGCCTTTATATCGGCTTCTGGTATTGGGTATTATGGGGCATTAAATGGCGAAGGTATTTGTACCGAGAGTACATTGCCAGCCAATGATTTTGTGGGAACTGTTTGTCAAGATTGGGAAAATGCAGCCGATTTGATGACTGGTTTAGGTATTCGAACTGTAAAAGTTCGAACTGGTTTAGTGTTAGGCAAAGAGGGTGGGATTTTAAAAGAACTTAGACCAATCTTCAAAAGAGGATTTGGCTGTGTGTTAGGTTCAGGTAAGCAATATTTACCTTGGATTCACGTGCACGATTTATGTAGTATCTATATTGAGGCAATCGAAAATAAAAAAATGATTGGCCCTTATGATGCAACTATCAACGATAGTACAACTAATTTGATCTTTTCTAAAACTTTAGCAAGTTCTTTTGGGTATCCAATGTGGATGCCTAAAATTCCTGCTTTTTTAATTCAATTGGGCATGGGAGATCGAGCTTCTTTGCTTTTGACTGGTAGAAGAGTTTCATCGGATAAAATCAAGAAATTAGGTTTTAGATTTCAATACAGAAATTTGAAACAAGCCCTTAAAAATCTTAAATAATTAAAAATTTAATTCAAATCGCATTCGATTTGAGTGTTTACTTTTTTTGAAATTTTGGCAATTACCATATTTGGAATTTCGATATTAAAATCATCCGTAAGTAGTGTTAAATTCGATTTTATATGAATTCCGTCACGGGTCTTTTTTATCTTAGCATTTACTGTAATTATTTGTGATTTGCCATGAATGGTTATTTTTCCTTTTATCACAAAACTTTTTTCTGTTTCGGTAATGATTTTTAAGTCAAATTTTTCAATAGTTCCCTTAAAAGTAGCTTTGGGATAGCGGTCACTTTCCATATAATTACTGTTGAAATGATCTTTCATTAAATCTCGTTTGAATTGAAATTTTTTGATGGGTACGGTAAAAGTAATTTCGCTTTTATTTGGGATTAAGGTACAATGTACAGCGTTGTTTTTGGCTTCTACAGCTTCAAACATAGGAACAGATGCCTCGAAATAAATATACCCTTTGGTGGTGCTTAATTTGTTTTGAGCAAGTATAGGGTTGAGGATTAAAAATAGTACTAATAGAGTAAATTTTTTCATAATCGTTCTATTAATGGGTTGTACTTAAAGTTACAATTTTTTTAGGGGAAAAGTCTTAAAAAATAGCCAAAAAAATACCAGCAATAAGCTTTTGTTTACTGCTGGTATTGGTCATTTGAAAGTAAAAAAAGGACTAGTCTAAATTGATTTGGACATTGTATTTTTTTAGATTTTCGATTGTTTCTTTAGAGGTGTAATTGAAGACTTCTTCATGTAGATCTCGTTCTTTTTTTAATGCAATTTGTTTCAATGAATTGCAAAAACGTTTGATATCTTCAAAACTAGATAAAACTAACCCTGGTACAGGTACGCTTTTGCCTTCACTATCTTTGGCAACCATTGTAAAATAAGATGAATTACAATGCTTTTTATATCCAGTTTGAATGTTTTCTGCTTCTACTCGAATACCAACAACCATAGAGCTGTTTCCAACATAATTTACAGATGCCTTCATGGTTACAAGTTCGCCTACTTCAATTGGTTTCAAAAAATTCACTGTATCGACCGAGGCTGTTACGCAATAATTTCCTGAAAATTTTGATGCGCAAGCAAAAGCAATTTGGTCTAATAAAGATAAAATATATCCTCCATGAATTTTTCCGCTAAAATTGGTATGTGATGGTAGCATCAATACCGATATGCTAACATGTGATGAGTCAACTGTTTTGTAAATTTTGTCCATAGGTTTATTTTTGGTTAAAAGGGGACTTTTCTTTTTGAACGGTTTTTATAAAAAATCTGGTTTCTCCCCACCAGAAAAAAGTTCTGTGTTTTTCTACGTAAGTAAGTTTTACATATTGCCCTTGTAGATTTTGTAACTTATCAATTACTTCTTTGTCGCTGTCTAGAACAGAGAATTTAAAAATTTGTGCTCCAGATATTCCTTGGCTCAATTCTCCTTCCCAAGTTTTTATAATAACTCCTTTGTGGCTCATTCTAATTAATTCACCAGATCGAATGCCTTCGCTAACCGATATGTAATAGATAAAAGCAAAATAAATTGCAAATCCGATTGATACTAATACAATTATAAAAGCTAAAATTTTTCTCATTTTTACATTAATTTAAAAGTGAATTGTCATCTGTATCTGCTCTTTTCAAAATACTTTCGGGAAGTGCTTTTTTGGCTTTTGCTCCCATTTTTTTTAATTTTTCTACACTTGTAATCAAGTTTCCTTTTCCTTCTACAAGTTTGTTCATTGCTCCTTGGTATTCTAATTTGCTCTCGTCTATTTTTTTGCCAATTTTTATCAAATCGGCAACAAAACCTTCAAATTTATCATATAATGCTCCAGCTTGTCGGGCAATCTCAAAGGCGTTTTCTTGTTGCTTTTGATTGGTCCACATACTATCAATGGTTCGTAGTGTGGCCAACAAGGTTGATGGAGTTACAATTACAATGTTTTTCTCGAAAGCTTTGTTGTACAATGTAGGTTCTTCGTTTAAAGCTATTGCAAATGCGGGCTCCATTGGGATAAAAAGTAAAACAAAATCTGGACTTTCTATTTGATATAAATCCTGATAATTTTTATTTCCTAATTGTTCTACATGAAGTTTTATAGAATTGACGTGCTCTTTCAAAAAACGACTTCTGGCAATTTCGTCATCATCTTCATTGATAAATTTCTCGTAGGCAGTTAAGGATACTTTAGAATCGACAATCATTTTTTTACCGTCGGGTAAATTGATAACGACATCTGGAAAAACACGATTCCCAGCTTCGGTTGTAAAACTTTGCTGTACTTCGTATTCACGTCCTTTCTCCAAACCTGATTTTTCTAATACGCGCTCCAGTACCAATTCGCCCCAGTTTCCTTGCATTTTGCTATCGCCTTTTAGGGCTTTGGTCAAGTTTAGGGTTTCTTTGCTCATTTGAGCATTCATTTCGCTTAAGCCTTTTATTTGCTCACGCAAAGCGGCATTATTACCAATGCTTTCTTTGTGGGTATCTTCGACTTTTTTTTCAAAAAGCTGAATTTTGTCCTGTAATGGAGTCAGAATATTTTTTAAGTTTTCTTTGTTTTGCTCCGTGAATTTATTCGATTTTTCTTCCAGAATTTTATTGGCCAGATTTTCGAATTCTTTGGTGAACTTTTCCTGAAGTTTTTCTACTTCCTCTTTTTGTTCTTTGTTGCGTTCCCAAAGATTTTCAAAATCAACTTCTTTTTTGCTCAGTTGAATAGCTAGACTGTCTTTTTCGTTTCGGATATTTTCTTTTTCAGAATTGGCGAATTCTAACTGTTTTTCAAAGGTGTTTTTATCCAATAAAAATTGTTCCTTTTGTTGGCTTAATTGCGAATTGAAAGCAATTAACTTTTCTTCTAAACTAATTTTTTCTGATTGGAATCGAGCCGAAAAGATAAGTTTGCCAATAAAAATACCTATTGCAAGTGCAATTATAAAGACAACTAATAATGGAAGAATTGATGACATATAAAATTGTATTAAACGCCAAAAGTACGCATTAATACGTAGTACTTAATTCGTAAACTTAAAATTTCACGAATTATTAGAAATCTAATCGTAAAAAAAACATTTTTTAATTTTTTTTAAAAGTTTGACGCAACCTTTTCTATAATCGGTAATCTAGTAAGTATATAATAAAAAAAATATTAGAATTATGAAGAAGTTATTTGCAATCACATTATTAGTATTCGGTTTGTATTCTTGTACCGATTCGTTAAGTGATGTACCAGTTCAAGAGTGTGGAGATGTTAGAAATGTTGCCTATCAGAGTTTTGATTATTGTGGAAATTTAAAAACTACACCAACACAACCTGTTTATGTATTGATTGATTCTGAAGAGGAAATGGCCAAAGAATTGACTACTTGCGAATCGTTTACTGGAACATTGCCTGATTTTACAAAAGAAAGAATCCTAGCACTTTCGGCTGGACCAAAACCTACCACAGGATATTCTATAAAAATTCAATCTGTACTTGAAAACGATTGTCAGATTGCAATAGAGTATTTTGAGAAAGCGCCACAATCTGGTGATGTAGTGACTACCGAACCATTCTATCCAATAGATTATGTGGTGTTACCAAAATCAGACAAGCCTCTATTGTTTATTAAAGTTAATGAAATTGCAGATTACGTTATTGTTGGTAGTTACATAGAAGATGTTTCAGCTGCACAGTGTGTTGGTGAGTGTAATTTGTTTTTTAAAGTAGAAAATTATAAGGTATTACAGTATTTGGGTGTGAATAATTTTCCAGAAGAATTCAATAAAAAAAACTACAAAACGTTAGTGTATAAAGATGATTATGCAAGCTTTATTTCAAAAGTACCTACTGTTATAAAAGATTTAAAGGGGCAAACCAAAACCTTTGGAGAACCTACAGATCCAGCTGGTGGTGTGTATTTTGAATGGAGTCAAGCGGGTGTAGTAACCAAAATATTTTTGAAAAACACTTCTGAAGAATCTCAAGAGATTAGTGCTTTCAAAACTGAAATTGAGGCTAAAATTGCTGAATTGCGAACAAAATCGTAGCAAAAGATTTGGTGTTTTAAAATAAAAAACTGTAAAATAAACATAGCATCATTTTGTTTATAATGGAATGATGTTATGTATATTACCCCCTAATAGTTATGAAAAAACACATGAAATACCTGAAAATAAGAAGTTTAAATTTGATTTTTGTAAGTTTGCTTGCGTTTTCTTGTTCTCACGAAAATGAAAGTGCTAAGAGAAATTTCAAAAAGAATCTTATGGATAGTTGGGCTTGGAAAATTTTCATTTTTACTGATGAAGGAGAACTAGCGCCTGCTAAACCTAATCATAAGATAAAAAAAACGAACAAGTATTATTCGACAAATGAAATTTGGCACCACTACATAAGTGATGATTTGTTCTTAAAAAAATACGAAAAAGTCATCGAGAGGAAAGTTGAAAGGACAATTTTTGAAAAAATAAAACACAATAATTAGTAACCCAAACTCTTGAAAGAGCATTTAGATCAATATATAAGAAAATGTGTCAATAATGACCGAGAAGCCCAGCTGAAAATATATCAGTTGTTTTCTCCTATTCTTTATGGTCTTTGTCTTAAATACATGCGTAATGAAGATGATGCTAAAGATGTTTTTCAAGAAGCTTTTGTAATTGCTTTTCAAAAAATCGATCAATTTAAATTCGAAGGAAGTTTTGAAGGTTGGATTAAACGAATATTCATTAATAAATTATTAGAAACATTGCGAAATAAGAAAAAGGATGTTCTTTTTCTGGATGTTTTCGATACCGATATTATTGATGAACAAGAGATAGATTATGTTCCAATTAACCAAGATAAACTGTTATTGTATATTCAAGAATTGCCCGATCAATACAGAATGGTTTTTAATTTATTTGTCTTCGAAAAAATGAAACACAAAGAAATCGCCATAACGCTTGGGATAAGTGAGGGAACATCAAAATCAAATTTTAATAGGGCAAAAGGAATTTTAAAGAAAAAAATTTTGGCTGTAATTAATTCAAAAACAGCTTAAAAATAGTATAAAACCCTTTTGAAAAAGCATCATAAAGTAAATAATAATACGAATGAAAAATAAAGAAGCAAATTCTATTTTTTCTTCACTGGAGAACTACTCGAGTACTCCACCACCTGATTTGTGGGACAAAATAGAAGCTCAATTAGATAAACCCAAAAAGAAGAAACGCCCCCTTATTTGGTGGTGGGTTGCTGCTGGTTTTATGGCTGGGCTTTCTGTACCTACTCTTTGGTATGTAAGTACAAATCAGAATAATGTATTAGAATTAAATCAACAGAATGATTCTCAGGGCGTTGTTTTACAAAACGATTCGGATGCTAATTTTAAAGAACATAAAAAAATAAACGCAACCGAAAACAATGCTGCAAAAACAACAAATACTCAGGAACATAATGATGCTTTAATTCAGAATAAAAATGAAAACACTGCAAATACAAACGATGCAGTTGTTATAAATTCTAATAGGATCAATACTTTAACTAGTGATAAGGTTATTCGTAGATCAAAAAGAAATGGTTTTGTATCGAATAATAGTATTACAAATGGGTTGACCGAGATAGTCGCTAACGAACACACTTCGAGAAACACTAATAACGCAAAAGCTACAACAGCTAATCCTTATTTAGTAAATGAGAAAATAGCAACTACAACCTCCAAAGCCGTTACTCATGATAACAAAAATAATGTTGCCGTAATTGAAAAGCCAAAATCAGTAGTTGATACAGAATATATTAGACAATCGTTAGAAACTTCCAAAGCCATAACTTCCAATTTCGATAACACAAAGTCGAATGCTGATGCAACTATTCGCTCTAATAGTCTTAAAGATTCATTAAATCAAATCCAGAAAGAGGTTACGCAATTAGAAAATGTTTTGGCCGATTTGGATAAAAAAGATAAAATAAAGAAAAAATCGGATTCGGATGTTGTAGATAAATGGTCGCTACAAGTATTTGCTGGAGTAATGAATTCTGAAAATTATTCGAATGACAAGCTTCTTGGGAACACAGTTGGATCTAAACAATCTAGTGGCTATGGTTTTAAAACAAATTACAAACTGAATAAGAAATGGGCTTTGAGTTCAGGTTTCAAAATTAATGAACTAGGACAAACGATAGATGGAGTTGCCTATTATGAAAGAGGTGGTGTTACCAATAAAACATCAGGATTATTGCCAATAGAGTCCAATAATATGACCGCAAATAATTTATCTCAAAATAGTACTGTGGTTTTTGTTTCAACCAATCAAAATTATTTATTTGCTGCCGATTCTAAAGGGGCTACTGGTTATGAAACGGGCAATGTAACGCAGAATTTGAAATATTTTGAGATGCCGTTAGAAATTTCGTATGCCATAATGAGCAAAAAGAGAACCAATATCAGTATGAATACAGGAGGTTTTGTAGGTAAATTGATTTCGAATGATTTATTGCTAAATGGAAGCTCAATTGGCGAAAATAGCAATATTAACGAGTATGTTTATGGTACCTTATTGAGTAGTACTTTGCAATATGAGTTTTACAAAAAAACTAAATTTTTCATAGAACCAGGGATGAATTATTATATTAATCCATCCGAAAATCAATCTTTTAATCAATTCCAATGGATGTTTAATGTAGGGTTAAATTTCGCTTTTTAGTTTTAGGAGTGTTTATTCAGGTTTTTATTTGATTAATCGATGTAAATGTCAGATTCTTTCACATGAGTCTGGCATTTTTTATTAATAAAAAAGAGAAATATTGACTAGCTATTTTCAAAGTGTTTAAAACAAAAGTATCTTTGCCCATCAAAAATTTGCAAAAGAATGTCCCATCATCATTTTATACTCCACAAACCTTACGGATATTTGAGCCAATTTATTTATGAGTTGAAAAGAAAAAAAAGACTTTTGGGAGAATTATACGATTTCCCCGAAGGAACTATGGCTATTGGTCGATTAGATGAAGATTCGGAAGGTTTACTTTTATTAACAACTGATGGAATGATGAGCGAAATCATTCGAAGTAAAAAAGTCGAAAAAGAATATTATGTGCAAGTTGATGGAGTCATTACGCAAGAAGCTATAAATACATTAAAAGCAGGAGTCGAAATTGGTTTTAATGGCAGGAAATATAAAACCAAAAAATGCGATGCTAGACTCATTTCTGAGATTCCAGATTTTGGTCCTAGAGGAAAAAAAATCCGAGATGAACGTCACGGACCAACTTCCTGGGCCTCGATAATAATTAGTGAAGGGAAGTTTCGTCAGGTGCGCAAAATGACATCGGCTGTTGGTTTCCCAACATTGAGATTGGTGCGTGTCAGAATAGGGAATATTCACTTAAATGATTTAAAAGCTGGTGAAGTCAAAGAAGTTGAAAATTTCAATATCAATTCTAATATCAATGTTGAAAATAAAATCAATTAGTTTTTCAATCATTCAATTTTTCAATTTATAAAATGTTAAACATCGTTTTAGTAGAACCCGAAATCCCTAATAATACGGGAAATATTGGCCGTTTGTGCGTTGGTACCGAAAGCCGTTTACACCTCATTCATCCTTTTGGATTTGTGATTAATGATAAAAATCTAAAACGTTCTGGACTCGATTATTGGGTGCATTTGGATGTAACCGAATATCAAAATATTGAAGAATGGATTGCTCAAATTCCTGATAAATCAAGAGTTTTCCTGATGAGTTCTCATGCAACAAAATCTATTTATGAAAATGATTTTCAAGACGGAGATTGGTTGGTTTTTGGAAAAGAAAGTATAGGTTTGAGCAAAGAAGTTTTAGCCCGATTTGAAAACCATCTTACAATTCCGATGTCTAAATTGATTAGGAGTTTTAATATTGCCAATTCGGTTGCTTTTGTAGTGGGCGAAGCGAAGAGGCAAATTGCTCTCAAAAAAATGTAATTATTATACTGAAAATTTAGCCCTGATGGTAACGACATCCTTTTGTGGCGGGGTTCGCCATAAAAGATATAGTGGACAGCAGGATTAGCTCCTTAAAAAAGAAATTAAGAAATTATAAACCTCCCTTTTTCTGAATCAAAAACAATATGTTCGTCTTTGAATAAAGTATTGAAATTTCCTTTTTCGATTAAATTGCAAGGCTGATCTTGAACTACAGTTTCGGGAGTCATTATAATCATTTCGTCGCTGAGTTGTATGGCCATATCGATATCGTGAGTCGAAAATAGAATGCATTTTCCAGTTTCCTGAGTTAGTTTTTTTAAGAGTTTTAGTAGCGATACTTTATGCAATAAATCTAAGTGGGTGGTAGGTTCGTCTAGAATAATCAAGGGAGTGTCTTGTGCTAGAGCTCTTGCAATTAGCACAATTTGCAATTGACCGTCGCTGATTTCGTAATGTTTTTTGGAAGTTAAATGCTCGATTTGTGTCAATTCGATGGCAAGGTCAACTTTTGCAATATCGGCGTTGGTCAACTTACCAACCCAATTGGTATAAGGCTGTCGTCCCAAAGCCACTAGCTCGAAAACAGTCAGATTACTCGGGGGTAATTTCTCGGTTAGAACCACACTTAAATTTTGTGCAAGTTCTAGAGGTTGATGATTATTGATGTTTTTCGAATTCAATAAAATAGTTCCTTTCAGTGGTCTTTGAATTCCAGTTATGGTTCTCAAAAAGGTTGATTTTCCTATTCCATTGGCACCAATCAAGGCAATTAATTTTCCAGCTTGTAAGTTCAAGTTGAGGTTTTCGGCTATGGTCTTGGTTTCTTTTTTGGAAACGTAACCAATGCTTAAATCTTGGGTGGTGAGGATGTTGGTGTTCATATTTTATTTTGAATTACGAGTATTTTAAAAAAAAATCTGCGATAATCTGTGAAATCTGCGTGAAAATAAAAATTACTTAAATATTTTTTTTTCGAACCAACAGCCAAATCACCACTGGTGCTCCCAATATCGAAGTAATTGCATTAATAGGTAACGTAATTTCCATTCCTGGCATTTGGGAAACCACATCACAAACCAGCATAATTGCGGCCCCTAAAAACAAGGTACTCCAAAACAAAACCGTATGATTGCTGGTTTGAAAAACCAATTTGGCAATATGCGGAACAGCCAACCCAATAAATGCAATAGGTCCTGCATAAGCAGTGATACTTCCAGCCAAAATACTAGTGGCAAGAATAATAACCAGACGAGCTTTTTTAAAATTTAGCCCCATACTTTTGGCGTAATTTTCACCTAATAAAAGAGCATTGAGCGGTTTAATACTGAGGTAACTCAATAACAATCCCATGGTAACAGAAACAGATAAAAGCAGTATCGATGTCCAAGACAAATTTCCTAGATTTCCCATTGACCAAAAAGTAAATTTCTGCAATTGCTCGGCCGAACTAAAATAGGTGAGTACTCCCACAACTGCACTCGTAAAACTCCCAAACATCAATCCAACTATCAAAATAGCCATAGTATCTCGCAAACGTTGCGAAACCAATAAAACCAATAATAATACCGAAGTACTTCCTAAGGTAGAAGCCAAAACAATACCGTAAGGAGATAGTAAAATACCGCCTAAAAACGATGGAACAATACTCGCTCCCATTATGACAAAAGCAACTCCTAAACTGGCTCCCGAACTGAGTCCCAAAACATAAGGACCTGCAAGCGGATTCCGAAATAAAGTCTGCATCAACAATCCGCTAATCGAGAGTCCCATTCCTACTAAAACAGCCGTAATGGCTTTGGGTAAACGGTAATTGATAATGATATACTCCCAAGTGGTTTTGCTCGCTTGTCCTCCAGTTAGGCTATGATAAACTTCATTAAAGGGAATCTGAACAGAGCCACAACTGATGTTAAAAAAAAACAAGAAAACAAGTCCTGAAAAAAGGAATGAGAATAAGATTGTATTTCGTTTTGGATTGTTCAATTTATATTTTTTGAAAAGACCTAACAGGTTTTCAAAACCTGCTAGGTCTCGTTATTTGCATTTAATTTAATTTTTTAGCAAAAGTAAAATTATAATTCGGAAGTAATTCAGGATGAAAAATTTTGATATAATCTTTCAAAACCAAATCGGGTCGGGCTGGTGATAATTCATAAAAAATACCCCCTCCAGTTGCACCTAATTTACTTTCAAAAGAATACACATTTTTGTTGGTAAAAGCATCAAACTGACTGTAATGCGGATTGGCTTTTTCTAGCTCGGACAAAGATTTGAATGAACCTGAAGCAATCCAAAAATTAGCTGTTTTGGCTTTTTCCAATACGTTTTCAAAAGACAATCCAAGGCTCCCAGTACCTTCTAGGTTTTTCCAAAGATAATCCGCTTTGGCATCTTTCATGAATTTTGCCACCCAGCTACTGCCTTTGGCAACGTACCATTGGTCTTGATACATAGAACCGTATAAAACTGTAGCTGTAGGCTTTTTGTTGGTTACCAAAGCAACTGCGTTATTGTATTCCTTAACAATATTTTCGAATAAGGCATCGGCTTCTTTTTCTTTCCCAAATAAAGCTCCATATAGTTTAATCCATTCTGCTTTTCCAAGTGGAGATTGCTCCATCCAATCGGCCTGAATGAGAACTTTTAAACCACTTTTTTCAAGGTTGTCAATCATTGGATTGTTGTTGTCAATTCCAAATGCAACAATCAGATTTGGGGATAATTCGATAAGTTGTTCAATGTTGAGTTTTTCGTTTTCGCCTACGTTTTTAACTTTTTCAGCATCAATTAAAGTTCTTGTTTTTTCAGATGAAATATAATCAGTGTGCGGAAAACCAACTAACGATTTCTCAACACCTAACATTTCTAGGAAAGGAACATTGGTGGTCGAAGTCACGACTATAGACTGTAGCGGAATCTGAATTTCAGGATGTTTTTTTAGGCTGTCTGGAACAATTCCGTTTTTCTCTTTCAGAATATACGTGAAGTTTTTAATGGCATCCGGCCACGGATCGGAAACGGTTACCACAGTGTAACCATCCTGTTTGTGAATGGTCAGACTTTTAGAATATTGAATGCTGTTTTCAAAGGGAGCATCAGCTGTGATTTCGTGTTTTTCATTTTTTTTACATGCGATAAACGAAAAAAGAAAGGCGAATACGATTACTTTGTAGAAAGAAGATTTCATAAAATATATTTTTCAGTAGCAACAAAGGTATATCAATTTATAAATTCTGAATTAAATTTTTATATTTAAAAATCAGACAAACGTTATCTTTACCTTATGAATCCTATAAAAGTAAAACAGTGTTCAGTTTGCCAAAAGCCTTTTGATTGTGGCAACACAATAGAGGGAACAGCTTGTTGGTGCAATGATTTTCCACCTATTTTTAATCTGGATGATGCAACTGACTGTCTTTGTCCTGATTGTTTTAAAAAAGCATCTTCGGACAAAATAGACAAATTTGTTGCAACCATAACACCAGAAACAGCTATTGGCAATAAAGCCTCATTATTGCCCGAAACTACTCGGATTATAGAAGGAATCGATTATTATTTTGAAGATGGGAATTATGTGTTCAAGCCTTGGTTTCATCTCAAACGGGGCTATTGCTGTAAAAGCGATTGCAGGCATTGTCCTTATTGAAGGTTTAGTTAACATGAAACACAAATTTTATCAATTATCACAAACTGAATTTTAAAATCTGCTCAATCTGCTGAATTTGCGGGCAAAAAAAAAGTAAAAAAATGATATACCTAATCACAGGCGGAGAGCGTTCAGGGAAAAGCCAGTATGCCGAAAATCTAGCCAAAAAAATGACCGAAAACCCAATGTATGTGGCCACAGCCCGAAAGTGGGACGAAGATTTCCAAAAACGCATAGACCGCCACCAAAAAGATCGCAATGAAAGATGGACAAACATTGAAAAAGAAAAATTTTTATCCGAAATTAACTTCTCTGGCAAAGTTGCCGTGGTCGATTGTGTAACCCTTTGGCTGACCAACTTTTTTGTAGATAATCAAAACGATGTAGAGCTAAGCCTAGAACAAGCTAAAGCCGAATTCGATATCATTGCCCAACAAGAGAATACAACGATAATTATTATTACTAATGAAATCGGGATGGGCGTTCATGCCGAAACCCACATCGGTAGGAAATTTGTAGAATTACAAGGCTGGATGAACCAATACATTGCCCAAAAAGCCGATCAAGTAGTGCTGATGGTTTCCGGAATTCCTGTAAAAATAAAAGAATAGATTTTATAAATTTGGGCGTTATCCGCCGCGGCGGATCGAGCTATCCGCTGCATTTCCGATTTAAAAAAACAAGGCTTTTTAGCCGTAGTTTTTGTTAATCGGGAGATGCTGCTTCTATCCCTAACGCAAAATAGAGTATATAATGAATTTAGACGAAATCATACAATCCCGACGCGATACCCGTCATTTTACTCCCGATGAAGTGCCCGATGCCGTAATTCAGAAAGCCTTAATGGCTGGGCATCATGCGCCTTCCGTGGGTTTGACTGATGCGACCAGATATTATTTGATAAAATCCCCCGAAATTAAAAAGTCGGTAAAAGAATTGTTTTTGGCTTACAATCAAAAGGCAGAAAACTTGACTGATGACGAACTTCAAAAAGCACAATACCAAGCCTTGAAACTCGAAGCCATTGAGGAAGCACCACTCGGATTGGTAATTTGCTACGACCGTTCGGTGTTGAATCATTTCACAATTGGAACAGTGGGAAGTAATGAGGCGGTGAAATATAGTTCGGTTTGTGCAGCCCAGAATATTTGGCTTTCGTTGACCGAGCAAGGCTATTCGATGGGCTGGGTCTCGATTCTGAATTATTATCAGTTCAAACAACTTTTGGGATTGCCCGAAAACATTGAGCCTTTGGGGTATTTTTGTGTAGGTAAACCCACCACCAATTATGATAACCAACCGATGTTGCAACAACTCAATTGGAAACAAAAAAAGGAAAAACCTTTTGTGGAGGAAATTAAGGTTGCAAATGAAAGCATCACGGCTTTAAATCATAATAGTTCCTCTCCAGTTTCTAATTCTCAACTTTCTCAAGTTCCCCCTTCGGGGGTTAGGGGGCTTCTCCAACAAAAAATTGATAGTAAAACCAAACCGTTAGGTTCATTGGGTGTTTTAGAAAGTCTCGCCAAACAAATCGGAATCGTTTTCCAAACTTTGGAACCTAAAATCACCAACCCCAATCTGGTGGTTTTTGCAGGCGATCACGGAATTGCTAATCACGGTGTGAGTGCCTATCCGCAAGATGTAACTCGCCAAATGGTAAACAATTTTCTAGAAGGCGGCGCAGCAATTAATGTATTTTGCAAACAAAATAATATCGAATTAACGATTGTAGATGCGGGCGTGAATTATGATTTTCCACCGAATGCCAATTTGATTTCGGCTAAAATTGCCAAAGGAGCACAGTCATTTTTGCACGTTCCTGCTATGAGTGCAACCGAAATGGATTTGTGTTTAGCTAATGGTAGAGAAGTTGTAAACCAAATTTTTGAAAAAGGTTGTAATTGCATTGGTTTTGGCGAAATGGGAATTGGGAATACTTCGACCGCTTCGGTTTTGATGAGTATTTTGTTGGAATTGCCTATCGAAGATTGCGTAGGAAAAGGTACTGGTGTAGCAAACGAAAAACTGATTCAGAAGCAAAATATTCTCAAAAAAGCATTAGAAAACTATAAAGGGGCGGATGATTTAGAAAGTAAATTGGCGTATTTCGGAGGGTTCGAAATTATGCAGATCGTTGGCGGAATGCTTCAGGCCAAAGAAAATAATATGCTCATTTTGGTAGATGGATTTATTTGTTCGGTGGCGTTTTTAATAGCGTATAAAATGAATCCACAACTCAAAGAAAATGCGATATTTTGTCATTCCTCAGCCGAGCAGGGACATCAAAAAATTCTAGACTGTCTTGATGTTCGACCTTTGTTGCAATTGGATTTGCGATTGGGTGAGGGCACAGCTTGTGCTTTGGCATTTCCTATTATCCAATCGGCGGTTGCCTTTTTGAATGAAATGGCTAGTTTTGAATCAGCTGGGGTTAGTAAAGATAATTTAGGCTAAAGCCTTTTAGGAATTGATATTCTTTTCCTCCAGATGAATCTGGAGGCAATTCAAAATCTGGAGCAATTCAAATCAGGAGTCAATTCAAATCAGGAGCAATTTAAATCTGGAGGCAATTCAAATCTGGAGCAATTCAAATCAGGAGTCAATTCAAATCTGGAGGCAATTTAAATCTGGAGGCAATTCAAATCAGGAGCAATTTAAATCTGGAGCAATTCAAATCTGGAGCAATTCAAATCTGGAGCAATTCAAATCTGGAGCAATTCAAAATCTGGAGGCAATTTAAATCTGGAGCAATTTAAATCAGGAGTCAATTCAAATCAGGAGTCAATTCAAATCAGGAGCAATTTAAATCTGGAGCAATTCAAATCAGGAGTCAATTCAAATCTGGAGCAATTCAAATCTGGAGTCAATTCAAAATATGGAATTAATTAAAAAAAATGAATGAAATTTTCAATATATGTTTTATAAATTGTAAATGATTTTAGTGAATTGCCAATAGCTTTAGTGAATTGTAAATGATTTTAGTGAATTGTCAATAGCTTTAGTGAATTGCCAATAGCTTTAGTGAATTGTAAATGATTTTAGTGAATTGCCAATAGCTTTAGTGAATTACCAATAGTTTTAGTGAATTGCTAATAGCTTTAGTGAATTTTCAATAGCTTTAGTGAATTTTCAATAGCTTTAATGAATTGCCAATAGTTTTAGTGAATTGTCAATAGCTTTAGTGAATTGCCAATAGCTTTAGTGAATTGCCAATAGCTTTAGTGAATTGTCAATAGCTTTAGTGAATTGTCAATAGCTTTAGTGAATTGTCAATAGCTTTAGTGAATTGCTAATAGCTTTAGTGAATTTTCAATAGCTTTAGTGAATTTTCAATAGCTTTAATGAATTGCCAAT
>NZ_JBDLZX010000018.1:23538-41826 GCF_040045115.1 Flavobacterium adhaerens
ATAGCTTTAGTGAATTGCCAATAGCTTTAGTGAATTGCCAATAGCTTTAGTGAATTGTCAATAGCTTTAGTGAATTGCCAATAGCTTTAGTGAATTGCCAATAGCTTTAGTGAATTGCCAATAGCTTTAGCTATTGGATATAAAATTGCAATATTTTAATGGCTTTAGCCAAAATTTAAAAATAATTTAAATACTATTTATATGCCATTTGTAAAAGTCTATATTCATTGTGTTTGGAGTACTAAAAACAGAATTCCTTATTTAAGTTCAATTGAATTACGCCAAAAAGTTTGGCAACATATAAGGGAAAATGCAATTCAAAAAGGAATTTTTATTGATTTTATAAATGGATATTCAGATCACTGTCACTGTCTTATTTCTCTTGGAGTGGATCAAAATATTCAGAAAGTAATGCAGCTTATAAAAGGAGAATCTTCTTTTTGGATAAACAAAAATGGATTGACTAAAGATAAATTTCAGTGGCAAGATGAGTATTTTGCAGTTTCGGTTTCAGAATCTGTCATTGATAAGGTTAGAAATTATATTAAAAATCAAGAAACACATCATGCACAAAAAACATTTCAAGAGGAGTATGATGAATTTATATTAAAATTTGGTTTTAAGAAAATAGAGGATAAATGAATTTGATTTTGAAAAGGTCAAATATATTTCATTACAATTATTAAATCTAAAATGAAAAAACAATTACACATATTTTTCACGGCATTGATGTTTTACACCCGAATACCGTGTCCTAAAAACATTGACCACAATCCCGAATATTTAAACAAAGCATCACGTTATTTTTCGTTGATTGGTTGGATTGTGGGGGGGATTTCATTTTTAGGCTATTATTTATCGACGATTTTATTTTCGAATGAAATTGCTGTAATCTTATCAATTATAGCTGGAATTTTAACAACAGGAGCTTTTCACGAAGACGGTTTTGCCGATGTTTGTGATGGTTTTGGCGGAGGTTGGACCAAAGAGAAAATCTTGACGATAATGAAAGACAGCGCCATTGGAGCTTATGGAGCGATTGGTGTTGTTTTGCTTCTTTTATTGAAATTTCAAGTTCTTTATACTTTACTAAACACATCTGAAATCGTTAATTTGCAATCTACTATCTGCAATCTTTTATTCTTAGTTTCAGCTCATTCTATAAGTCGTTTGGCTGCTATTTCAATTGTTTTTACACATGAATATTCTAGAGAAGATGCGTTGAGTAAGAGCAAACCTATTGCTCAAAATTTTACTTGGAAAGAAGTCACAGGAGCTTTGATTTTTGGTTTGTTGCCATTGTTGGTTTTGTCTTTTTTTCAGTGGCAATTGTTGTTGGTTTTGATTCCAGTTTTTGTGATGAGGTTTTTTCTGGCTCGTTATTTTCAGAAATGGATTGATGGTTATACAGGAGATTGTTTGGGTGCTACGCAACAGGTTTGTGAAGTGGTTTTTTATTTGTCAGTTATTGCGATATGGAAATTTATTTAATACGCCATACCGAAACGGTTTGTGAAAAAGGAGTTTGCTACGGGCAGAGCGATGTGGGAATTTTAGAACCGTATCGTTTAGTTTTTGATACGGTTGTAGATCAATTGCCGAAAGAAGCGGTTTTGTATTCCAGTCCGTTGCAGCGTTGTGTTCTTCTGGCAAAATATATTCAGGAGCATACCCAAATTGATATAGTTATTGAAGATTCCAGATTAATGGAAATGGATTTCGGCGATTGGGAATTGCAAAAATGGAATGACATTCCCCGTGAAATTTTAGACCCTTGGATGGAAGATTTTGTTAATGTTCGGGTACCAAATGGGGAATCGTTTGTAGATGTAAACAATAGGGTTTTGGACTTTTTTGAAAATGAAATTCCGAAAGGCTTAACAAAACCAATTATTATTGTGGCGCATTCTGGGGTTATACGGAGTATTTTGTGCAAAATAAACGATAGGCAATTAAAAGACGCTTTTCAGAATACGATTGATTTTGGAGAGGTGATAAAAATTGAGATTTGATTTGCCATATAAGACATATGTGTTTGGGTTATAATTTTTTTATAAGTCCTTAGGGATGATGTATTTAATTGCAAAAAAAAAACCATTTGTTTGATTTTAGCCCTGATAGTAGTGGAAATCCTTTTGTAGAGGCGGGTTTCAAACCCGTCTCTACAAAAGATTGTAACGGATAGCAGGAACCATGCCTACAAAAATGCCTAGTCTTTCCGCTCCCAAAAAAAACAACAAAATGAAGTTCTTAAGGGTTTTGATTTTAAAGACTTTTCATAATAGCAGATTAAATTTGATTTTTTAGTTTATTTAACTTTATATTTGCACTCGAATTAAGGTTGTGTTTTGCTTTTTTGCAAAACACATTAAAAGGGAATTAGGTTCAAAACCTAAGCTGTACCCGCAACTGTAAGCTATCAGGCTTGTTGTTATCTACATACCATTGTTCGCAGCGGCGAATGAGAAGGTCAACAACAAGACGCAAGCCAGGAGACCTGCCTTTTTTGGTAACGAATATCGGACTTTCGGGAAAAAAGGTTCAGGAATTATGACTTTAAGAATACTGTATTTAAGCTTTTTTATTTTATTGTGCCAATGGATTTGGGCACAGGATGGTGCTACAATCCAATTAAAGGAAGTTGTAGTTTCTGATAATTCCTTGCTTTTAGGAAATAAATCGCAATCGATTCAGGTGTTGAATGACTCGGTTATCAATAAAAATCAATCTTCGCTTACTAATTTGCTGAATTATAATAGTGTTTTGTATTTTAAGGAATACGGACGCGGAATGTTGTCAACTGTTTCTTTTAGAGGGACTACGGCTTCGCAAACAGCAGTTGTTTGGAACGGAATCAATGTTAATTCTCAACTCAACGGAAGTGCTGATTTTAATACATTCATGTCGCCAGATTTTAATTCGGTTACCGTAAAAGCGGGTGGAGGCAGTGTGAGTTACGGGAGTGGAGCTATTGGAGGAACGGTGCATTTGAATAACAATTTGGTTTTTAAAAATCAATTTGAGAATGATTTTCGATTGGATTATGGTAGTTTTAATACTATTGGAGTTACTTATAAAGCGAATGTTTCTACTACAAAATGGAGTACTCAAGTGGGATTTTCTAGAAACAGTTCGGACAATGATTATGATTATGTAGGGTTATATACTTCGAATGGGGTACAACGAAAAAATGAAAACGGGCAATACGAAACGACCAATTTTTTTGCCAATCTGGGCTACAAAATAAAACCTAATTCGGTTTTAGCCTTTTATAGCCAATCGTCTAATACTGATAGGCATCTTTCCTTAATTAACGAGTCGGATTCGAGAACTCGATATGTGAATACTTTTAGTCGAAATCTTTTGGAATACTCAGAGACTAAAGATCATTTTTCTACAAATTATAAAATAGCTTATCTCACGGAGCAATACCAGTATTTTGAGAATGTTGAAAGAGATGATTTTGATTTTGGAAAAACAGAATCACTCATTGCCAAGGTCGATTTGGGGTATAAGCTTACTCAATGGCTTCAATTGAATGGTGTTTTTGATTATAACCGAACTAAAGGTTTTGGGACAAGTTTTGGGAATAACACTAGACAAATAGGTGGTGTGTCGATAAAAGCGGTAGAGCAACACAATGAGAAATGGCAAAATGAATTGAGTTTTAGAAAAGAAGCTACTTCGGATTATGATAGTCCTTTTTTGTTTGCAATGGGTTCTTCTTATGTTTTTAATTCTTTTTATAATTTGAAATTAAATGTCTCTAGGAACTTTAGAATTCCAACTTTCAATGATTTGTATTGGGAAACAGGTGGTAATCCAGATTTAAAACCAGAAAGTTCTTATCAAGCTGAGGTTGGTAATGTTTTTACCTATAAAAAGTTCAAGTTGACCGAAACGGTTTACTATATGAAGATAAAAGATTTGATTCGATGGGCGCCTCTCGATGGTTCAAATTGGACTCCAGATAATATAGATCGTGTTAATTCGTATGGTTCGGAAACGAGTTTGACTTGGACCAATTCTTTTGGGGAAAATAATCTAGCTTTAAATGCGAGCTATGCTTATACGGTTTCTGAAAATGCAGATACAGGAGAACAACTGATTTATGTACCGTACCACAAATTCAATTCGAATGTGTCGTATTCGTATAAAAAATGGGAAGCTATGTATCAATTTCTGTTCAATGGAGCGGTTTCGGTGCCTTCAGCTAAATATAAAATGGTCAAAGAATATTGGGTTTCTAACTTGGGAGTTTATTATGATTTGGGAACTAATTATACTTGTAAAATAGGCATGCAAGCATTGAATCTTTTTAACCAAGAATACCAAAGCGTCTCTCAGCATATTATGCCAGGACGAAATTTTTTAATCAATCTAATCTTTAAATTTTAATAAAAATGAAAATCTGTAAATTAGTTTTAATGGTAGTAACATCAACTTTGTTTTTTGTGTCTTGTACCAATGATGATGATACTAAAAACGAACCATTAGGAAGTTATGATAAAGGGTTTTTAATCCTGAATCAGGGAGGATTTGGGCATAATGACGCTTCTGTTTCCTATGTTTCTTCTGATTTTGATACTTCTCAAAATGATATTTTTTCGGTTGTAAATCCTAACATAACTTTGGGAGATACAGGTCAAGACATTGGTTTTAATGGAGAAAATGCTTATATCGTTTTGAATGCTAGTAACAAAATTGAAATTGTCAATCGTTATACAATGCAAAGTTTGGGTAGTATTAATACTGGTTTGAAAAATCCTAGGTATATCGCTTTTGCAAATGGAAAAGGATACGTAACCAATTGGGGAGACGGAGGTGTAAAAACAGATGATTATGTAGCAGTAATTGATTTGTCAACTAATAAAGTGACAAGTTCGATTCCAGTAGCTGAAGGGCCTGAGAAAATTTTAGAAAACTCTGGAAAATTATATGTAGCTCATAAAGGAGGATATGGATATGGAAATTCACTTTCTGTTATAAATGCTAGTTCAAATAGTGTTGTAACAACTATAACGGTTGGTGAAGTACCTGAAAGTATGGGCGTAAAAGGAAGTACTTTATGGGTGGCTTGTTCAGGAAATCCAAGTTATGTGTCAGCTCCTTTGGTAGAAACTCCCGGTAAAATTGTAAAAGTAGATTTGTCAACAAATACTGTTACAAGTACAATCGCTTATACTGATGCTACTAAGCATATTACAAATTTAGTTTTAGGAGGTAATGATGCTTATTATACAGTAGATGCTGATATTTTTAAACTAAACGACACTACTACTTCTTTACCAACAAATGCTTTGTTTAGTACAACACCACAAGGAGTTTATGGTATATATAGTTTTGCTGTACACGGAAACTACATTTATGTTGGTGACGCAGGAGATTATTCAACTAACGGAAAAGTATATGTATATGGATTGGTTTCACCATCTGTAGGCACATTAGAGAAAACATTCACAGTTGGTGTTATTCCAGCAGGGTTTTATTTTAATGACTAATGATTTTACTATTTAGCGAGGTATATAACTCAATGAATAGATTTAGTTTAATACTGTCTAGATTTTTAGTTGTGGTATTCTTTAGTCTATGACGTATTATGTATTTTGTTTTTGGGAAAAAAAGAGGCTTTCGTTAGAAAGCCTTTTTTGATATTATGAGTGATATTGATGTTTATTCCAAAGCTCTCAAAAGTCCTGCAGGAGCTTTTTCAATATACATTTGGTCTTGTCCATTAATGGATTTTGAATCTTGTAAATAAGGATAAGATTTGCCTTGAGTTTTTTTCACCATCTTAGCTGTTCCAGTTATTTTACCAATTGCAGTACTTAACAAAGGTTCTGATGGATCCCCCAATTCTCCTAAATCATTAATGTTTTCTTTTAATGTGTAAGTTGGATTCAATCCGCTGGTATAGTCTCCAAAATCATTAGCATTTGTAATTTTTAGCACTATAGGTTGCATAGCATAACGGTGATTCGGGTTTCTGTCTTCTTTGCCAAAAGTAGGCGAATCGTAGATGGTTATAGATGCTACGTTTTTTCCTGTTGTTACATCTCCAATTTGAACGACATCCATATAAGGTTTTAGTCCGTTGATGATTAATTCACTGGCCGAAGCGGTGCTTTTAGTAGTTAAAATATATATTTTTGAAATGTTTTTTGGACTGTTTATAGTAACATTATCAATTTTGTCAACGAATAAATATTTTAAGGCATCTGGATTTTCAGATTCAAAATAAGAGTTTACCTTATCATTCCATCTTTGTTTAGAGAACACTTTGTCTGATGCTTGTCCGGAAATCATACTTGCAAGTCGAGTCGCAGATTGTACAGAACCTCCTGCATTGTAACGCAAATCTAAAATTAAATCGGTAATTCCTTCGGTTTCAAAAGTCCCAAATGCATCATTAAGTTTTATGTCATAACCTGGATAAAAACCGTTGTACATCAAATAGCCAATTTTATGACCATTTTCTTCAATTATTTTATTAATTAAAATTGGATTCTCTGAAAGTTCGGTTTTAGTTAATTCTACAGATTTCCCATTTGGAGTAATCGCCCCATTATTATAATCAGCTAAGTTTAGGGTGTAATTATCAGACCCATATAATAAAGATTGGTAATTGGCGGTTGTAAGTTGAGTGCCATTTACAGCATAAAAAATATCTCCACGTTTGATGCTTTTGTTTGATGCATCTGAGTTTGGTATGATATAGCGAACGTATCCAAAAACTTCATTAGAGTTAGAGGCTTTAAGATAAAGCCCAAATTCGACACCACTATTTTTAGTTACTCCTTGTAATTGTCCTTCTAATGTTAGATAGTCACTTACAATCCAACTAAAACGATCAATAGATGAATCAACCCTCAGGGCATCAAATAATTCTTCAGGAACAGAATACTTATTCAAAAAAGCATTTAAATCATTTTGATTGGCAAAACGATCATCGGCCAAATTAGGAACATCGGCCTGCCATAAATAATAAGTGTTAAGTCCTTTCCAAATGAAATCATTGATTTCAAGATTTTCTGGAGGAGTGATATCGTCTTGGTCTTCGCAACTTGAAAAAGTAAAAAAGGCTAAGAATAGAAATAAAGCAATTTTGAAAGTTTTTTCCATGTAGTTTTTTGTTCTAAATCATAACGTAAAAATACTAACTTTAGTTTAATTTAAATTCTTTTGTAACAAATATTATCACAGTTCGTCTTGATAATTATAACCAAATTTGTGAAACCACTTTATGAACCAAAATGATTTTGTGCTTTTAATCAATCCATTCAAGGATAAACTCTTTCGATTGGCCAAACGATTACTCGTAAGTACCGAGGAAGCAGAAGATGCTACTCAAGAAATTTTGGTTAAATTATGGGCGAAAAATGAAAAAATTGAATCCTATATGAGCGTAGAGGCTATGGCAATGACTATGACCAAAAACTATTGTTTAGATCAATTAAAGTCAAAAAGAGCCAGTACTTTAAAAATTGTTCATACCAATTTTACAGATAATAGTTCAAGTTTAGATAATAGGGTTGAAGCAAAAGATAATTTGGATTGGGTAGAAAAAATAATTAATCAATTGCCAGAACAACAGCGATTAATTATTCAATTAAGAGATGTTGAACAATGCGAATTTTCAGAAATAGCACACATTATGGAGATGAATGAAACAGCTATTCGAGTTGCCCTTTCAAGAGCACGAAAAACAATTAGAGCTTATATGTTAAAAACACACAATTATGGAATTCAATAAAATAGAAGCACTTTTAGAAAAATACTTTGATGGAGAAACAAGTGTTTCGGAAGAAAATGAGTTGAAAAACTATTTTACTTCTTCAAATGTGGTAGAACATTTACAACAGTACAAACCACTATTTGGATATTTTGTTGATGCTGAAAAAGAAAAATTTGAAAAAAGGGTTTCGTATTCGGTAAAAAATAATAAAAGAATATCGATATCTGTAGCAGCATCAATTGTAGTATTATTTGGAGTTGGAATTTTTAACTATTATAGTACCACAAAGAATGATGTACCAAAAGAATTGGGAACTTATGATGATCCAGAAAAAGCCTTAGAAGCAACACAAAAAGCCTTGACGATGTTGTCTAATAATGTAAATGTTGGTGTAGAAGGAATGCAATATATCCAAGTTTATGAACAAACTAAAAACAAAGTATTTATACAATAAAAATAAAGCTGGAGTGATTCTAGAGCATTCAAGCCTAATAGTAATTTAAATTTTAAAAGCAATCATTAAATCAAAAATAGTATGAAATCAATAGTTCAAATCAATAAAAAAAACAGTAAAATGAGTTTTAGTAAAAGATTGATTATAGCCCTCGTATTTGTGTTTTTATCAAGTCCATTTTTTGCCCAATCGGCATTTGATAAATTTGATGGTCAAGACGAAGTAACTTCAGTTGTAGTCAATAAAAAAATGTTCGAATTGATGAGTAAAGTAAAGGTTGATACTTCTGATAAGGAAGCACAACAATACATGAACTTAATTAAGAAACTTGATAATCTAAAAGTGTTTACCACTCAGGACATTAAGATGCAAGGTGAGATGAAAGTTGCTGCCGATAAATACATTAAAACAGCTGGTCTAGAGGAGCTAATGCGTGTAAATGACAAAGGTAAAAATATCAAAATCATGGTAAAATCCGGGAGCAAAGACTCTCAGATAAGAGAATTATTAATGTATGTAGAAGGGGGAAGAGGAGAAGATACTGTTTTGATGTCATTAACAGGAGATTTTGATTTGAATGAGATTTCGGTTTTGACAGATAAAATGCAACTTCCAGGAGGTGACGATTTAAAAAAGGCTACTAAAAAGAAGTGATTTGTTTTTAGAGATGTGTAGTTGTATTTCAAAATAACCAACCTATGAAAAAAATATCTTTTTTAGCAGTACTACTTGGGAGTTTGATTTTTTGGAGTTGTAATTCTCATCCTTCTCTTCAGAAATATTTTGTAGAAAATACCGAAAATAAAAATTTTATAGCACTAGATGTTTCCTCAAATATTTTGGATGTTGATAAAACAAAGTTAACCATCGCTCAGTCTGAAGCATTACATTCTTTTGAAAAAATCAATGTTTTGGCTTTTAAATTGGATGATAAAAACAAAGCAGAGTTTGAAGTTGAAAGAGAAAAGATGCATTCAATTTTGAAAGATTCGATTTATCAGCCTTTGATGAAGTTTGGTAAGGGCAAAGAAGGAGCTTCGGTCTGTTATGTGGAAACCGATGGAAAAATTAATGAGTTTGTAATTTTTGCCAATCAACAAAATTCTGGATTTGCCGTAGTTAGGATTTTGGGGGATGATATGAACCCAACCAATATTGTAAACATGATTTCGGTTTTGAAGGAATCAAAAATTGATTTAGAACAATTAAAACCGTTACAAGAATTGATCAAAAAATAGAATAGTTTTTTCTAGAAAAAGCGTCTTGAGAGTTTTCAGAGACGCTTTTTTTGTAAGCTTATTTAGGGGTTAGGTAAGAAATAAAAAAACAGTAGCTTTTGGTTTAAGCTACTGTTTTTACAAAGAACTTTTTGAGTGTTAGTTATAGTTGTTTATCGTTTTTTGAATTAATTTATATCGCTCTTTACTTTTTGTTGAAATTAGAGCGAGATTGTATTTTTCGAATAATTTATCAAAGTATAATTTTGATTTTTTCAGATTATTGTTGTCATAATAATAATTTCCAAAGGATTCTAATAGTTCAAGTGAATCATACCCTTTTTCAATCATTTGTTCATATGTTTTTTTTACATCTACCATTATATATTTCTTTTTGCTGACAGAATCGTATTGTACGGATTGTGATCTGGCAATAATGTGTATAGAAAAAATAAGAAAACAAAGATATAAACGTAGGAATGGGGTTGTTGTATTCATGCCTTTTCTGATAGAAATGAATTATTAAAATGCTGTTTGTTAGTTTTTTAACGTATTTATTGGTAGTTTATTATTTTAGGATTTTGGTTTGATAAAGTATTTTAGACCCTAAAAAGATTTAGATGTATAATTTTTTATTTTTTTTTTAGGGAAACTTGAATAAAAAAAGCCCTCCAAAAAGGAGGGCTCAACTAACCTGAATAATTTAATAATTTGAAACTAAAATTACTACAATTAACCAAAATTATTATTCAGTAACTAGATTTGGGTCAAGCGGGGCAGTTGTAAATATAAATGAGTCAACGTTGACTTGCATAGCAGTACCTCTAGGGATATTACCACCTTTACATTCAATTTTCATAACAAAGTCTTGAGTAGGGTCAAAATTAGCTAAGTCACCTTCTCCTGGATTAAGTTTGATAGATCTCCAAACCCATTTGTTGTTAGTAGGAGCAAATTTGTAATCATCTCCATATCCTTGAGAACCTGTAAAATGCATCCATCCTCCTCCTAGATCTAATTGGAAATAACCTTGCTTGTCTCCAGTATTTAAAAGGAAGTTAACCCAAAGACCGTTTGAATATGCAGATGAATCAAGTGCAGCCACATTCCATGAAGCTGTAGCTATTGTGCTATCCCATTCGTTAGATACTGTTGTGATTGAAGCATAGTTAGAACCTTGATTGTATCCATCTAAAGTAGCAGAATTAGGAAGAATACTCCATTCAGTACCTGCTGCTGTTTCGCAATTCCATGCAATTGTTGGAGTTAATGGACCATCAGTAATCATAACTTGATCTACAGCAATATAAAATGGTGTGCCATTAACGTTACCACCACGGAATTGGATACCAATTTTGTCTAGTTTACCTTTTACAACAGGGAAGCCCATTGCTTCAAGGTCATACGAACGCCATTCCCAGTTTGCTGTTTTGATTTTGTAATCATCACCATATCCAAAAGCAGCAGTAAAGTGACGATCCTCAGTAGATCCGTTAGCTGTAAGTATTGGTTGTACATAACCTTCGCCACCAGCTGTGTTTACTAAGAAAGTAATATGTGGGTGGTTGTATGCTGATAGATCGTAACCTTGACCAGAATTATTGTTTTCAACTTTTAAGTAGATACCATTCCAACCATTTGCAGATGCAGCTGAAACTTCTAAAGCTTTTCCATATTGTCCATTGATAGTATTGTATGCAAATGGAGTAGAGGCATCACCTTTTTCAGCGGTAAAAGCAGCGTCAAAATCAGCAATCATTAGGGTTTGTCTAGGGATATAAGTATCAGTAGCTTTGATTACTAGAATTCCAGGTGAAGTTTGTTTGTCTCCAACTTTTGGAGTCATTTCTATAACTGCATTTTCCCCGATTTCGATATCAGCTCCAATAGAAGAGAAAGAAGCTTTAGTAGATGTAGAAGAACCAAATACAGAGACTACAGTACCATTAAGCTTAACCTCTTTAATTAAATCCATATTTTCACCTTCTAGTATAAAAGGTTTTCCTTTTTCTATATTAGATGGCCAAGTTATTACTTTAGCAACGTAAAATTGAGGAGTAATATAGTCAGTAGTAGTGAATTCTCTTTTGTATTTGTTAATAAGAGTTAATTGTCCACTTTCGATTTGACGTGGAACTTCAACTACCATAGAGTTTTCACTTTGTGAAATAATTTCGAACGTATATGGTCCAACAGCAACACTTGTAACTGCATCCATATTTGTTCCTTCCAATGTTATCTGATCTCCAACATAAGGAGTTTGATTTGAAATTTCTGTAACGGTTGAAACTGGTAGATTGATATTAGAATCATCAGTGAAAACCAATTCTTCGCAACTGAAAGTCAGTGCAGAAATAACAGCGATCAATACTGTTTTAATTATATTCTTTTTCATATAATGTTATATTTTTAGTTGTGATATGAATCAAACATGATTTTAAGTAGAATTAAAGAGTCAAGCTTAAGTGCTAAGAAAAATCATGTTTGATTTCATAATTTTCAAATTAATAACCAGGATTTTGTTCTAAATTCCATGCCTGTACTTCAGTAATTGGAATTGGCATTAATGGAACTTTATGTCCATTTGGTCCATCAATTGATTTGGCAATAGTATTTGCTTTGATGTTAGGGAATTGTTTGTAATCTCTTACTCCTAAGCCATAACTTTGCCCAGAAGCGCGTAGAACATTTTTCTCATTATCCATTACATCTAAGTATCTTCCTGTACGTACTAAGTCATAAAAACGAAGTTGTTCCATAGCTAATTCTAAACGGCGCTCTTTCCAAATATCTTGTAATAGTTGATTTCCTGTAGAAGTTATATTAGGTAAGTTAACAGATGCTGGTGCAGCGCTATAGTCTGTTTTTCCTTCAGCATATCCCTTACAATAAGTACTGTTTCTTGCTCTATTACGAATTAAATTCAGTTTTTCTTTAGCTTCATCAAATTTGTTTAAATACCAACAAGCTTCAGCATGCATTAATAATACGTCTGCATAACGAATGATTTTGATGTTACGATCACCTGCTTTAGGCAATGTAGGTTTTTCAGGAAGCGCAGCTTTACGATTCAACCAATCTGAACCTTGTTGTTCTCTGTCGTATTTCTTTTTAACACCATATAAAATTCCATTATTGAAACTTTCGCCATACACAACACAAGATAAACGCGGATCATTAGTAACCGAAACATTATAGGCAGCAACTAAGTCTGGTGTTGGATTGTTAAAGCCCCATCCAGAGTCATCTTTACGGTTTCCTTGGAAATTAAAGAAATTAGTTCCTATAGAAGCAGGTGCAAGATCTGAAGATCCTTGTCCAAACTGAACTTCAAAAATAGATTCAGAATTATTTTCTTCTTCTGTTTCCCATAATTTAGCATAGTTTGCCATTAATGTATATTCGCCAGAATTGATGATAGCATTAGTTTGGTTATATACTTGTTGCCATGTAGTAGTATTTTGTATATCTGTACCAATTTGATACATATAGATACGTGCTAATAAAGCTCTAGCAGCTCCTTTACTTACTCTACCTGTTTCAGCAGCAGGAATAGAACTTTTTTCTGGTAAATTATCGATTGCTTTTAATAAATCAGATTCGATTAATTTATAACATTCATTCAATGATGCACGTTTAGCACTACCGAAATCTGAAGGATTAACGGAACTAGTAAAAAGAGGAACTCCACCGTAAATACGTACCAAGTACCAGTAAAAATAAGCTCTCATAAATGAAGCCTCACCAATTAATCTATCACGTACTGCAGGCGTCCAAGTTACACTAGGTAAATTGTCAAGGGCATAGTTGGCTCGTGAAACTCCCCAAAATCCATGGATCCAAAAGTCAGTAGCAAAAGGGATTTGTGCAGTTAATGTAAAGTTCATCATATCCCACATGGTAATAAAGTCACCATCATTACTTCCTTTTTCAGCATCATCACTACGGATATCTCCTATGATGAAATCGTTGTGATGGTTCATCCATTGTCCGTCTGGTCCTGATCCTTCGTCTAATTGAAGCATATCATAAATACCAACTATTGCGCGAACACCATTTTCTTCTGTGTCAAAATAATTTGCACTATTCTCAGAACCTTGAGGTTCAAGATCAAGAAAGTCCGTACAGCCGGATAAACCTAGTATCATGACTGCTAAAGAGAAAATATATTTTATTTTTTTCATGATTATATATTTTTAGAAATTAACGTTAAGTCCAACTGAATAAGTAATTGGCTGTGGATAATTAACCATATCGATTCCAGAATAGAATGGGTTTCCGTATAAACCGTATAATTCAGGATCTAGACCATTGTATTTAGTAATTGTTACTAGATTGTCTATAGTTGTATAGATTCTGAAATTGTTGATTCCGAATCGTTTTGATTGAGCAGAAGGAATAGTGTAACCTAACTGAATGTTTTTTAGTCTTAAGTATGAACCATCTTCTACATATAAATCTGAGAAGTTATCTGTGTTGTTGTTTAAATCAGCTGCATTTAAACGCGGTACATTAGAGTTTGGATTGTCTGGAGTCCAAGAGTTTACAGCCATGTCGCGGCTTATGTTTGTTTCAAACATTCTTGAGCTATATAATGATTGTCTCATGGCATTTACAGTTTCATTTCCGTATGAACCAACGATGAATACAACCATATCAAAACCTTTGTAAGATAAATTCATGTTTAAACCACCTGTCATTTTAGGAGTTGCACTACCTAAATAAGTCATATCGTCTTCAGTGATTTGTCCGTCACCATTTCTATCCACAAATTTAACGTCTCCAAGTCCAGCATTTGGTTGAATTGGGTTGCCGTCTTTTTGGTAAGCATCTAATTGTGCTTGAGTTTTAAAAAGACCATCTGTTTGATATCCATAGAAGTAAGCGATTTCTTTTCCTACTTCTGTTTTAGTAGTGTTACCTAATCTTCCAACGCTACCACTACGAATTGGATCACCTCCTGCTAAACTTGTTATTTCGTTTTTAATTACAGATAGGTTTAATCCAATATCATATTTGAAATCATGCTCATTATTTGCATAATTTAATGTGAACTCAAAACCTTTATTTTGCATTGTTCCAGCATTTACAGCTGGTCTTTGCTTACCTGCATAAAGTGGAATTGGTTTAGAAAGAATCATGTCATTTGTATTACGAATGAAATAATCTACTGTTCCTGTTAGTTTATTGTTGAAAAAACCAAAATCAATACCTAAATCAGTTTGCTCAGAACTTTCCCAAGTAAGTTCCTCATTAGCAAGTTTTAGTTGTACTGCACCTTCTTCAGCAGCATCGTTTAATACATAAGTGTATCCTCCGTTGACACTAGAAACATAGTCAAAGTCACCAGCGCTCCCTTGATTTCCTACTAATCCCCAACCTAAGCGTAGTTTTAAAGTCGATAATGTGTTTTCAATTCCAGACATGAATGGTTCTTTACTAACATTCCATGCACCTGCAAATGAAGGGAAAGTACCCCAACGTTGGTCACCTAAGAATTTTGAACTACCATCAACACGTACTGTACCAGTCAAAACATATTTGTTATCCCACGCAAAGTTTCCTCTGAAAAATCCTGACTCTAAACGGTTTTGACTTTTTCCTCCACCTAGTCCAAATAAGACTGCATTTTTGTGAGTTCCAAGGTATTGTAATGATGCGGACTCAGGTACATCATAACCTTTTGCCCAAATATCAGATGACTCATTAGATTGTAATTCCATACCCAATGTTGCATTGATATTTAACTTACTAATAGATTTGTTGTAAGAAAAATAGTTGGTATTAACCCAATTCCAAGCAAAAGTTCTACTTTGATAAAGTGATGATACATCGTTTTTCTGAGATGCTGTGATGAAGTACTCAGGAACATATTGTTTGTATTCATTAAAATCCATAGTTGTTCCAAACTGTGTGCGGAATGATAAACCTTTTGTTAATATATCATCAAATTGCAAGTAGAAGTTCCCCATAACTCTATTACCAATGTTTTTGATCTTTTTCTCTAAATCTATTGCTAATGCTGGATTTCTCTGAGACGGAGAATAATAAATCTCACCATATGTTCCTGTATAGTTATCATAAGGAACAGAAATAGGATCAGAGCGCAATGCTCCAGGGATAGTTCCATTATAAAAATCGCTTGTATCACTGCCAGGCTTTTCGTAATGAATATAGTTGTAGTTCATCCCGAACTTAATCTTCTCAGTTAATTTAAGATTATTGTTTGAGTGAAACATGAATTTTTCAAGTTCAGTTCCCTTAACAATACCTTCTTCATCTGATAAAGTAATTCCATGATCGTAAGAGTAATTGTCTGTATGCCCGCTTATAGCTACATTATAACGTGTGCTAATTGCTTGACGATAAATATATTTTTGCCAGTCAGTACCTTCTAAATAGTTACCTGCTGCTTGTTGATCAAGTACGTAGTTGATGATGTCATCTGTCATTCCTATCGATTTACGAGCGTTTGCAAATTCAGTAGCATCTGCAAGATCTAAACGTTTAGCAACTTCTGAAATCCCTGTTAATACAGTAGCGGATACATCAAATTTGCCACTTTTAGAACCAGTGCGTGTTTTGATAAGGATAACTCCATTTGCTCCTCTAGATCCATAAATAGCTGTTGCAGAAGCGTCTTTTAGTACTTCCATACTCTCAATGTCAGTTGGTGCAATGTGTTGAATATCACCCATTGGAAATCCATCTACTACATAAAGAGGGTCGGAATTGTTAATGGTACCAACTCCACGAATACGTACTTTTACACCTGCTCCAGGACTTCCTGAATTTGATATTACGTTTACCCCAGCAACACGTCCTTGAAGTGCTTTGGCAGCATCTACCGAAGTGGCTTTGTGTAAGTCAGTTGCGTTTACTTTCGAAACACTTCCTGTAACATCGCTTTTACGCATGGTACCGTAACCTACAATTACTACTTCTTTTAATTCTTGTGAACTTGAACTCAAAGTTACATTAATGGTTGATTGTCCATTGATTGTCATTTTTTTTGTGTCATAGCCAATAAATGAAAATAATAATGTACCATTAGATGGAGCATCGATAGTGTATTTACCGTCAAAATCAGATGAAGTCGATTTGTCTGTACCAGCGACAGTAATGTTTACCCCAGGAATTGTTGCGCCATTTTCGTCTTTGACAATCCCGGATACTTTATTCTGTGCTGTGATGTAACTGCACGAAAACAATAGAAATAAAATCAAAGGGATCGCTCTGTGGTTGCCCTCCCAGTGAATTAAATTAGACCATAATTTTTTCATAATAAAAATTTGTTAGTTTAAGTTTAATCTCAGAATAGCTATTTCTGAGATTTTTTTGGTATGGATTAATTATTATTAATAATCAACAAATCTAGATTATAAATTATCATATGATTAATATTATTATATCATTTTAGCGTGAAATATTTTCAAAATTAAAATAGTAATTATCTATTATGGAAATATAATAGTGTTTTTTTTTACTATTTGTATTTTATTGTTAAAAAAATGGTTTATGAATAATTATTTATAAAATATAAAAACACCTCGTGAATAAAGGGGTTTGGGTGTTTGAATTGGGATTAAAGGATTCTTTTTAATCCAGAAAAATCATTTCGATATTGGCTTGGAGTGCATTCTTTGTGGGATTTAAAGATTCTGTTAAAATTAGAAATGTTGTTAAAACCGGATTTAAAAGCAATCTCCGAAATACTTAAGTCTTTTTCAATTAGCCATCTCGCGGCATAACCTATACGTATATCGTTTACATAATCGACAAATGTTTTTCCTGTGCGTTTTTTGATGAAACGATTAAATGAAATCGTAGTCATATTGGCTATTTTTGCAACCTCTTCTAAAGTTAGTTTTTCCGAAAATTTATTTTGTATGTAATCGTATATCAATTTCATTTTATCGCATTCTTTGAGACTTTCGTTTTCGGGAGTAAAAGTTGATAAAAGTCTTTGGTTTCTTGTGTTGGAAAGGTCATATAATATGGATATGATCCCGAGGAAATAATCCATTCCCTCTAATTTTGATATCATTTTAAGTCTTGGAGTGATTGTTTTTGCAGTATGTTTTGAAAATAAAATACCATATACAGATCGATTTAGCATTTCCTTTATAGGTGTCATGATTCTTCTGGATAATAAAGTTTCATGAAAGAGGTCGTTGTTGAATTGTATGGTTATTTCGTGGATATTTTTGTTTTTGCATTTGTGTTGTTCCCAACCGTGATACAAATTTGATCCTATAAAAACTAATTCAAACTCTTCTATTTCAGCGATATTGTCACCAACAATTCGTCTTATTCCTTTTCCGTTAAGAATAAGGTTGATTTCGTATTCGGGGTGATAATGAATAGGGTAGTCGAATTTATCTTTGACTCTATCGAAAACTAAAAAGCAATCTTTTGCGGCGAGCGGAACGATTTCTCGGTGGAATTTTTTTAAATTACTCATAATTAAGTGTTATTTTTTTGCAATAATAAGGTATTAAATTGATAAAATAATATTAATGAAAAAGATATTATTGATTTAGCTTTGAAAACTCAATTTTGATTTCTTTATTAAAAGAAGTCTAGAATAACACAAACCTTTTTTTATGGCTGCATTTTTTAATGTTTTAATAAAAAAAATGTTCTGATTCAAAATACAAGTAGTTGTTTTTTGTTACAAGCGAGTAAGGTTAGGTATTGGTTTTTGAAATAATTAATTAGAAAGAAATAAACATGTTTAAAGTGAACGAAATATTGTGTTTTTTATTTGGATTTAGTGTGGTTACTACTTCCTGTTCTCAAGTTAATGATACTAATTTATCATTATCAGATACAAAATCTACAGAGTTAACAAATTTGTTGTATAAAAATTTATCCAAAAC
>NZ_JBDLZX010000019.1:0-28092 GCF_040045115.1 Flavobacterium adhaerens
GCTTGTCCGCAATATTTTCCACGTCCAATTTTCATCAGCTAGCTTTAGACGTTTTTTTGTCTTTTCCGCTTTCAAAATCCTTATTAAACGCATCTGTTGTTCGTCCACGGAGCAATCTCTCCTAACGTCTTGGCACTACAGCGGGTTTGGGGTTAAATTAAGACCATTTTTCGGATTTGCCAAATCATCCCAAATACAAAACCATTTTTCCATTAAGCCTATTACCCAAATCCGTTGTAGTGGCTGTTATAAGGCGGTTTTTTTTGTCGGTTTCGTGTTTCCACCGAATTAAGTGAAACACATTTTTAAATTTATTATTATGTCAAAATATATAGAGGAAATAAGAGTGAAAATTACAATTGATTCAAAAGGTAAAAAAGAATTTAAAATTACTCGTTACCTAGATGGTGTTTTACACGAGTCTTATCGATATGAGAAACAAAAAGTTGCTTTAATGTGGATTGTTAGTCTCTTTCTGCGTTATCAACCACAACGTAACCCTCTTCGTCTAAATAAACTAACTCGTTAAATTCAATATGAATTAGGTCGTCTCCATATAATTTAGCTTTAAAGAATTTTAATCCACCAAATGATATTCTAAAATCATCTGGATATTGTTCTAATTCTTCTAGCAACCTTTTTTTTGTAATTGTTGGTTCTGATCTTTTCATATTTGTATTATACAGGGTTTTTAAATTGTTCAATTATGTCTGAAATTATTTTGTTTGAAACTAATGATAACTGTAATCCGATAATAATCAAAAACCCTCCTAACAGAGTGAAGTTGGTTTTATCTGCAATAAATTTTGGCAATTCCATTAATGTTTCAACATTAATATTTTCAGGATTATTTTCAATAGTTGTTTCCATTAGCTGGGATTTAATTAAAAATACAATTCCAGCTATTAAGGTTATATTCCCAATTAATCTAATGTAACCAGCTGCATCGTTGTTGGTTTTTATTTCATTACTCATTTTAAAAATTTTTATTATTTATGAAAACATTACATCTTTTTTCGCACTTTGGTTCTTCCAAACTGCCTTATAACGTTCCGACGCTACAAGCGGTTTGCGGGTTACGAAGCAGAGTATTTTCTGCTGAACGAAAATATGAATAAAAACGGTAATTCCACTAAATCCGCAAATCGCTTGTAACGGCTGTTATCCTCATTATAAAATCGTATGTTCTAAATTACTTTTAAAGTGCTGTATTTATTGACTTTGTAAAAAAATAAAGTTCAGTTTGATGCACAATAAAGCATAGAAATACTTGTTTTGTTGTACCTATTGTTGTACCTTAGTACTACGTTGCACTCGTTTGAAATACTGGTGTTTATAAAGTTTTCACCCCTTTGCATCGTTATACAAAAGTAGTACAACATTTTTAATTTTTGAGTATTATGGCATCAGTAAAACTAATTTTAAGAACGCAACAGGCAGATCAAACTGGCCACAGCCCTTTATACATCCGAGTTATAAAAGATAGAAAATCGAAATTTATCTCAACTGGAGTAAAACTTAAAGAGAATGAATGGGATGAAGGAAAGCAGAAAGTAAAGAAAAACCATTCCAATAGTGCTAGAATGAATGCTTCGTTATCTCAAAAAATTGCAGATGCTGAAGGACAAGTTGCCGATATGGAGCGTAAAGTTAAAACCGTGTCCATCAAGAAACTCAAAGAAGCCATAAAAGGAAAAGAAGTACCAAATTTTTTCCAATATGCTTATGGGCGATGTGAAAAAATAAAAGGTAGCGTGTCTTTCGGAACCTATAAAAACTATACCGTTTACACTAAAAAATTTGAAACCTACATCGGGACGAAAGATCTTTACTTTGACGACATAACCGTTTCCCTTCTCAAAGATTATATGTCTTACATGGGTAATACTTTAAAGAACGGAGCAACAACGCAAAGACATTCGATTATGATTTTAGCAATAATGTTCAAAGAAGCAATAAAAGAAGACATTATTCCGGAATATATGTACCCTTTCAATAAATTAACGCTAAGAAAAGATACCGAGAAAAGAGTATTTTTAAACAAAGACCAAATTGAAACATTAACCAATTTAGAACTCAAAGAAGGCAAGAAAGCCGCTTTATGGCGGGATTTATTTATTTTCTCTATTTATGCAGGAGGATTACGATTTAGTGATGTTATCGAGTTGCAATACAAACATTACAATGAAGAGGAGCAAAGAATCAAAAAAACAATTCGTAAAACTGGAAGATTACATCAATTTAAAATTGGAAAAGTAGCAACCGATATTTTAAACAAATACATCAAAAAAGAAGCGGAGCCAGACGATTTCATATTTCCTGTTATCACAGACAAAAACGGCTACAATAAAAGCGAGGAAACCCGTTTTTTCATTGCTTCAAGAGAAAATCATTCAGCCAATTTTCAACTCAACCGAATGGGAAAAATGATGAAATTACCCTTTTCACTTTCATTCCATTTATCAAGACACAGCTTTGCAACCAATGCGTTAAACAACGGAATGCGAATTGAACACGTATCCAAATTGATGGATCATCAAGATATTAGCACTACTCAGATATATGCTAAGATTATCAACGAAGAATTAGACAAAGCAGTGGACAACTACATCTATTAATCAGATAGTTATTTAAAACATAACTAAACTATTTTGTTATTTTGTAGATAAAACAACTTATTTCGTTATATCCTTGTAAACAAGGTATTTAAATAAATTATAATTTCGCACTTTTTTAAGAAAAATACTATTTATTTTTATTAAGAAAATGTATTTGAATGCTCCGTGAATAATTTATTACTAACTCTTTAAACGAAATATATGTTATAGAAAACTACTCAATTCAAGTAAAATAAAAGTAATGTTTAATTTTATCTGAACTCAATTTGAAACCTCAAACCATAAAAACCACGTTATTTACTGATTTAATAAACCATACATCAGTACAAACCAAAAATGCTTTATTTGAAATTACTATTGATGATGAAGTTACACTTCAAAAATATTGTGAAGCTGTAATTGCTAAAATTTTCGAATTAACACGATGTCAACTTTTTGACTTTGTAACCTATCAAACCAATCATGCAAAAGATCCAGGACAATGGCTCTGTAGTTTTGAAAATTTAATAGAAAATAACGAAGAACTATTTACGTCAAAAAAAGG
The DNA here is from genome assembly GCF_040045115.1 of Flavobacterium adhaerens. NCBI lineage: Bacteria > Pseudomonadati > Bacteroidota > Flavobacteriia > Flavobacteriales > Flavobacteriaceae > Flavobacterium > Flavobacterium adhaerens. The sequence goes on from NZ_JBDLZX010000019.1 coordinate 3,163, forward strand.
TTTAATTCGTTTTACTAAAATATTTACCGTTATCGATGAAAAACGAGTGGAACTGCGCTGTTCGAGCGTAAAAGACACCAAAAGCAAAATACCAAAAAAGTTAATCAATGCCGAAAGTCGAGAACGTTATTTTTCGTTTGATGAAATCAGAAAGGAGGTTGATACATTAGTTTGTAATGCCGAAAAGATCATGCTTTTGACCAAAGAAAAATTTGAATATCAAAACGCAAATATTGAATTCATTAATCAAAAATTGCCTTTATACGACCAGCAATGCATGAATCAAATCGAGCAAATCAATGCCTTGCAGAAACTAAAAAGCAAGTTAGTTAGAAACAAGATAGAGGAAGAGTCACCACCATTTCCTTTCAAAAAACTACGTTTCAACGGCAATATCAATCAATTAGTTGATGTGTTTTACCAATTAAATCGGGAGTTATATGTAAACGGGAAATCGTATATTGATGCCAACACCAACGACCTTATTGATTTTATAGTAAACTCGTTTTTAGATAAGGACGGAAACGAAATTAGTCCCCTTACGGTTAAAACCATCCTCAAACCATCGAGAGAAGACAAACGTCCGAATACCCACAAAAGAATAGACCTCGATAAAATGCTCTAAAGTAAATTAGTCCCCAGAGACCATTTGGGGACTAAAAGACTTTTTGGGACTGCTCACATTTGCACCATAACTTTTAAAAATTTAAAAAAATGGAAGCAATTATTTTCACAAAAGATCAGTTCACGGAATTAATGGGTAGATTAGAGGCTATTCAAAACCAAATCAACAAAAAGTCCGAAACCAAAAAAGAAACATTCCTAGACAATCAAGAATTTCTCTTATTACTCAAAATCTCCAAACGAACCGCCCAAACCTGGAGAGACGAAGGACGAATCTCATTCAGCCAAGTCGGAAACAAAATTTACTACAAACTCTCCGACGTCGAAAAACTAATGCAAGAACACTACAACAAAGCCTTTAAGAAGTAGTTTTTAGGATCTATTGACCGACTATTCACTAATCACTAACGACTAATCACTTAAAAATGATAACCATATTCAAGAATTTCAACGAAGTCGTAGAGCACAAATCCATTCCTCAAATATTGGAAGAGATCAAAACAGGAAAATACCGCCACGCAATAGTGTACCTCAGAAAATCCCTTTCCGAAAACAAAATGGAAGCTTACGAAAAAGCCAAAAAATCCCTGCCGGCATTTACGCCTTCAGGGAAATTTGTTGGCGGGCGCAAAATGGAATTCCTAACCGAATATTCCAATTGCATAATTTTAGACATCGACAAACTAAACCCGGAACAATTAAAAAACGCCTCGCATTTAGCTAATCAAAGTGAATTCACTTTTGCCAGTTTCATAAGTCCGTCAGGAAACGGATTAAAAATTCTAGTTAAAATCAATTCCGACAAAACCAATCACAAAGAAACATTCCTAAAAGTTCAAGCTCATTATGAGTCTGTTTTAAAGTTAGAAATAGACAAATCCGGTAAAGACATTACCCGATTATGCTTCTATTCCTGGGATGAAAATTTATATCACAACGAAAATGCTTCAATTTTCACAACTGTCAAACTTGAACCCTGTCACACTGAGCTTGTCGAAGCTTCTCGATCCAATAACCCACAACGCACAACTCACAACTTTGAAGCAACCGACAACACCGAAACCATTTATAATCATTGTGTTCGCTTCACCGAAAAAAAAGTACAATTCGTCAATGGTAGTCGAAATGTATTCGTTCACCAACTCGCCTGCAATCTCAATCGTAAAGGAATACCTATGCAGGAAAGTTTAAATTATATTTTAACCGACTTTGGCTATGACGAAACCGAAGTCACCCAAACCGTAAAAAGTGCCTACGGAAACAGTCACGAGTTTGGAAAAAGCGAAGCCATACAAAACCAAAACAAACCGAAAACCCAGAACAAAAAAAACAAAACTGATGAAGACACCGGCTCCCTCTCCTCTGGAGAGGGTTGGGGTGAGGTTGACGACGAAGACAAACCCCGCCCAACCCAAATAGACCGTTTAGAACTATTCCTTTCAACCCGATATATATTTCGACATAACAAGGTTTCGGGTAAGTTGGAATTCCAATATTTCGGTAAAAAGAAATGGCACGTAATGAATGATTTCATTGAAAACTCCATGCTTCGGGAATGTCTAAAAGGGCGAATCAAAACCAATTTATCATCCTTAAGAAATTTACTGTATTCCGACTTTTGCGAACTGTACAACCCATTCGAAGATTACTTTTTCAATTTGCCAACCTATGACGAAAAAACCGATTACATAACAGAATTAGCGAACACAATCACTACAACCAAACAAGAATTGTGGCAACAGTGCTTCAAAAAATGGTTAGTCGCAATGGTTGGATGTGTACTGGAAGAAAAAGTGATAAATCACACCGTAATTGTATTCAGTGGTAAACAAGGATTAGGAAAAACAACCTGGGTAGAAAAACTCGTTCCTAAACAATTGAAAGAGTATTTATTCTCAGGAACCATCAACCCAAACAACAAAGACACTTTAGTCCAGTTGGCGGAATGTATGTTAATCAACTTAGACGAACTCGAAAACCTAAACCGTTCCGAAATCGGTTCACTCAAAGAAATCATCACAAAAACCCAAATCCGAATGCGTAGAGCTTATGGACACAATAATGAAACCATGCCCCGTAGAGCCTCTTTTGCAGGAAGCGTGAATACTTCTCAATTCCTAAACGACAGTACCGGAAGCCGCCGTTTTTTGTGTTTTGAAGTCGAAAATATCCAGTACCAACACGAAGTGGATATCAATTTGGTTTTTTCACAAGCTTTATATCTTTTCAAAAGCGATTTTAGATTTTGGTTCGACCAAGACGAAATCAAAGCCATCACCGAAAGCAACGAACAATACCAACTCCGAAGCCCCGAAGAAGAATTATTGCTTACTTGGTTTGAACCAGTGGCAAGAGAAAAAGCAAAACTTTGTCTTAATACCTCACAAATTGCTGCTAAACTCGCTGACCGTGCCAAACTCAATATCAACGACAGCACGATTAACAAACTAGGAAAAGCATTGAAAAAGCATCAGTTTATAAGGTTCAATACTAAAAAAGGATACGTATATGCTGTCAATGAACTAACCTATGAAGATGTAGATAATAACAACAAAATAAGTGATGAGAATTAGAAATAATTTCATTCATTACTTTGCGTTGATTAGGCTTAAAATTCATTGATAAGATTGATAACCAAATTTCATTAAAACTTCTATGATTTTAATTGAAAATAATTTTTCTATTCAATAGAAAGTTTTTCAAAGAAAACAAAGCTTTACAAAGTAACATTTTTCCTTGTTTTATGCCATTTTGCGCACAAAATTAGAAACCCATAATTTCTATAATTTCTTTTGCCGTTTTTGGTTATCAATCTTATCATTGTTTTTTAAAGAAGTTTTGAAAAAACTTTTGTTCATGAATTTTGTGCAAAACTTTTTATGAAGACCATTTTAGTGTAGATTCAGTTTGTCTATTTTAGACAAAATTTGACAAGTCAATTAATGTAGTATGAACTTTGGTGAACACATAAAGCAATTGCGGGAGCAAAACCAACTCTTACAAAGGCAAGTAGCCAGTATTTTAGAAATAGATACTGCTATGCTCAGTAAGATGGAACGTGGCGATAGAAAAACAAAAAGGGAACACATTCCCATACTCGCCAGTCTTTTTAAGACGAATGAAAAAGAATTATGCACAATTTGGTTAGCCGATCAAGTATGTAATTTAGTTAAAGAAGAAAATAATGCGATTGAAATTTTAAAAAAGGCTAATGAAAAGATAACTGCTAAAGATAAATAAGGTACTTTATTTGAATATTTTTTTTTAATCATGATTAAAATCTTATTTAAAAAAAAATATAAAATTTTAATGCAAAATAAAATATAATAGAAATGAAAGTTTTATCACTTTTTGCAAATATTGGAGTTGCAGAAGCTTATCTGGAAGACATCGGTTTTGAAGTCATTTTGGCAAATGAGATAGATAAAAGGAGAGCTGCTTTGTATCAGAAAATATATCCTAATTCTAATATGATTTGCGGTGACATACAAGATGAAAACGTTTTTAACAAAATTGTAAAATTAAGTATAGAATCAAATATTGACGTGATTTTAGCAACTCCTCCATGCCAAGGAATGAGTACGGCTGGTCAACAAAAATTGGATGATGAACGAAATAATTTGATTATTTACACCCTTAATGCTGTAAAAAAAATAAAACCCAAATATGTTTTAATTGAAAATGTACCTCAATTTTTAAAAACGAGTATTTCTTTTAATGGTGAAGATACGCTGATAGTTGATGCAATAAAAAATCAACTAAGTAAATATTATGAAATAAATTTTAATGTGGTTGATTCTAAAAATTACAATGTAGCTCAAACACGAGAGAGAGCAATTGTACTACTTTCAAGAAAGGATCAAACAAAGAAATGGAAAATTCCTGAAATAAGTAAAAATATTCTAACTCTAGAAAACACAATAGGACATTTACCTCCTATCGATCCATTCATAAAAGATATTTCAGAAGTAGAACTTTTAAAAAAATTTCCAAATTTTCATAAACGTAAACAAAAAGCTCTCAAAATTTCAAAATGGCATAATCCACCACATCATGTTTTAAGGCAAGTTAATGTTATGGAATATACTCCAACAGGTAAAAGCGCATTTGAGAATGACAATATTGCACATCGACCTACAAAAAAGAATGGAGAACTTGTCAAAGGTTTCAAAAACACATATAAACGTCAAAATTGGGATACCCCGGCTTATACTATAACTATGGATAATGTGAAAATTTCTTCTCAAAATAATGTCCATCCGGGTAGAAAATTAGGTAACGATAAAAATGGTAATACTATATATTCAGACCCAAGAACATTAACTCTGTATGAAATTATGAAAATAATGAGTATACCTGATAACTGGGCTATACCTCAAAATACTTCTGAAGCATTCTTAAGAAGGGTTATAGGAGAGGGTATTCCTCCAATGATGATACGATTTCTATTTAACGAATTAAGAAATGAATAAAAATAATTCAAAAAAAAAAATAATTGGTCTCTCTTTATTTGCGAATGTAGGGATTGCTGAAGCGCTTTTTTCTGATATTGATGTAGAAATAAAAGTTGCTAATGAGATTGATAAAAAAAGAGCTAATTTCTACAGTGAAGTTTATCCTGAAACAAATATGATTTGTGGAGATATAACAAATCATAATATTAAAGATGAAATTATTAATGCATCAAGAGATGAAAATGTAAATTTTATAATTGCTACTCCTCCTTGTCAAGGGATGAGTGAAGCTGGTAAAAGAAACGAATTTGATGACAGAAACCAATTAATTACAGACACAATTGATGTAATTAAAAAAGTAAATCCTGATTATATTTTAATCGAAAATGTTCCTACATTACTAAAAACAAAAATCATTGTTGATGGTAAAACATTATTAATACCTGAATATATAAAAAATGAATTAAATCATTTTTACAATTTTAATGAAAGTACTTTGATTAAAGCAATGGATCATGGTGTTCCTCAAATGCGTCAAAGAAATATTTTTTTAATGGTAAAAAAAGAAAAACAAATTATTTGGGAATTCCCTAAAAAGGAACCACCAATAAATTTGAGAGACGCATTATCTTCAGTTCCAAGTGTAGACCCATATTTACGTGAAGGTATTGAATTTACTAAGAGTAAGTTTCCAAATTTTGAATTTAAGAAAGAAATAGCTACAAGCATTTCTAAATGGCATAGCCCGCCCACACACTCTTGGAAACACGTTGAATGGATGATGTATACCCCGTCTGGCAAATCAGCTATCTACAATGATATCTATTTTCCAAAAAAGGACAACAATGATCGGATAAAAGCCCATCACAATAATTATAGAAGAATGAATTGGGATAAACCTTCAAGAACAATTACTCAAAATAATGGTGTAATTTCATCTTTGTGTTGTGTGCATCCTGGTCATCCTTATAAAAACAAGTATGGTGAAATTTTATATTCAGACCCTCGCGTTTTGACTATTTACGAGCTTTTAATTGTTTCTACTCTTCCTTTGAATTGGCCAATTCCAGAATGGGCTGATGAAACTTTTATTAGAAAAGTAATTGGGGAAGGTATACCTTCTTTACTTGTTAAAAAAATAATTCTTGAACTACTTAGAAAATTAAACTAAAGTTATGGGAAACTTAGTAATGCCAAAAAACAGTGCTGAAGCTAATGAAATGTTAGCTGTTTTAAAAGTTTATTCCGAAGCATCATCATGGTTGGATAATAAGTCATTTATTGATAAAATGAAAACAATACTTGGAGAGCCTTATCAGGAACCGCAAGCATACACTAAGAAAACCCAAATAACATCATATTTTGGATTTACAACTTGGGAAGATTTATCCAATAATCAATCTAAGAGGTCAATCACTGAAAGTGGTAAACGCTTTTATGCAGCACTTGTTAAAAACGATACTAGCGAAATTATTCACGAATTAATACAATCACTTAAAAAACAAACATTTGGTAGAAATGTTTGTGGTGTAAGTAGTGATTCGGACATTGAGCCTCCACAACTTTTCATAAGATGTGCTATTGTACTTGGATATTTAACCCGAAAAGAATTTGGATATATTCTATGGTACTTAGATGAATTCAAAGAGGATTTATTTGATTTAATATCAACAATTGCATCTAACAGGTTTAAACAAATAAATAATTTTAACAATATACCACCTAAATATGCAGACGCAAAACCAATTACAGCTCTTATTAATTGGGGATTCCTTGTAAAAGATGATAAGATAGATGGACAAGATAAAATTAAACTAAATACAATCGTTACTGATTCTTTTTTAAATGAATTACAAAACCTGAAAGTTTTTAATACTGACAAGTCTCTAAATATATTTACCGACGAAGAACATGATTCTACGGTGCTGGCACAAAACACCATCTACTACGGTGCTCCAGGCACAGGAAAATCACATAAAGTAGATACGATAATTGAAGAATTAGAAACTAAATATTACGAAAGAGTAACCTTTCACCCAGAGTTTGATAATTCAAGTTTTATAGGTGGATATAAACCTATTTCAGTAAAAGTAAAATATGACGAAGGAGATAATGAATATTTTGAAAATGAAGTGCATTACAAATTCGTCCCACAAGCCTTCACGAACATTTATGAGCGTGCTTGGCTAGATTTAGAAAACCAATATTATTTAGTTATTGAAGAAATTAACCGTGGTAACTGTGCTGAAATTTTTGGAGAAATCTTCCAATTATTAGACCGTACTTCCAACTATACCGTTTCGCCAAGCAAAGAGTTAAAAGAGTACTTAATAGACGAAGCTTTTGAAGATAAAAATCATGCTGGAATTGCAAATGGCTTAAAGTTACCTCCTAATTTAAGTATTCTAGCAACCATGAATACTTCAGACCAATCGTTGTTCCCTATGGATAGTGCTTTTAAAAGACGTTGGGATTGGGAGTATGTACCAATTTGCTACGATGCAAAAGACGAATTGGGTAATGATAACGATTCATTTGATTTTGAAATTGACATCGAAGATGGTAATAAATATTCATGGATTAAATTCATTGAAAAAGTCAATTTAAATCACATTAAAAACAATCCATCTTTAGGTATGGATAAATGTATTGGGAATTACTTTATCAAACCGGAGAAGGATAATACGATTGCATTAAAACCATTCATCAACAAAGTGATTTTCTATTTGTGGAATGATGTTTTCAAAGACGAAGACAATAACGTATTTGAGCAAAACACTTCGTATGAAGATTTCTTCCCAATGAACACAAACGGTAAGGAGAAAATAAAAGCGTTGTTTGAGAGAATTGAGTTGTTACCAAAGAAATCTTTAGAAATAAATGAAGAAGATATTCCATTAGGACAAGTAGCAGAGCCACAACAGGAATTGGAATTAGAATAGATGAAAATCCTAATTGAGAACGAAATATATCCAATTAATTTACTTCAAGAAGTATTTGATGATCCAAAGTTTTACAAGCAAAACGGTTTGGAAGGAACAATTACGTCTGTAGGTTATTATCATTCTTTCGTAAAAAACAGTTTGGTTTTTATGCTGCCTAAAGTCTTTATGGCAGAAGATAAAAAGACAGTTTTTGAATGTTCCAAAGAAGAATTAATTGACTTGATTAATAACGAATCGGTAAAGCATAAAACACAATACAATTGGGTACGTCAATTATCGGTGCATTTTTACAACAGTTTAACAGAGTTCAGAAAAAGATTCAACCAAACAGCTATTATCCACAATACCGAAACTTTTGAACTAAACACAAACTTAGGAGATAAGGAATATTCCTTTTTAGACCTTTTATTGAGTTTTGTCAACTTCTACAAAAAGAACAAACAGCAAATTTTGTTCAAACACATAGAATATGTTTCCAATCAAGCCAAAAAACCAAAATGGGAAAAGACAATCCGAAAGTCATTACCCATTGCAACCAATGGTAAAGCACTGATATACGTTGAAATTACCAATAAAAAGAAAATCATAAACACGGAAGAAGAATTATTAACCTATTTTTTTTCCATTTTAAACCATTTAAATACACAGCATAAGTTAAACCTTAAAATTGATAAATCGTTCAATTTTATAACAGGAAAACAGTTTGAAAATTTATGCCAGAACGGTTCAGTAAAACTGCGTAAAATCAAACACCGTTATTTTAACGATACATTAAAAAGGATGTTTGTGTTATGCGAAATGTATTTTGCACAATTTGACAAAAGTAGTAGCAAACGAAAGCGTGAGGATTTTTTAGCCATCAGCAATTACAATTTGGTTTTTGAAGATATGGTCGATAAATTGTTTTCCGATAAGCTCAACACACTAGAAGTTGATGGGATTACCATTGATAAACTAAAAAATAACGATGATGGTAAAATCATTGACCATATTTACGATTACAAGTCATTAATTGACACCAGCAATATTTTTTACATTGGTGATTCAAAATACTATAAATCTGATAGCAGTGCTGGTAAAGTGTCAAAATACAAACAATTTACCTATGCCAAAAATGTCATTCAGTTCAATATTGATTTACTAAACAAAAAAGGACAACAACACTTAGGTAATTTAAGATACAGAGATAAATTAACCGAAGGCTATAATATATCTCCAAACTTCTTTATTTACGGTTATATCGATGATATTGATAATTATGATGACCATGCCATAAAGAAAAAGGGTAATCCGGTTCCTTCCTACCATTTTGAAGAACGATTATTTGATAGAGACACTTTATTTGTACACCAATACAAAATCAATTTCTTATTTGTGTTAAAAGCGTACACCCATTTCAATGAGTTTGAAATACAAACTTTTAGAGAAGATGTTAAAAAACGATTCAGAAAACACTTTTTGAAATTTTTCAATAATCAACAAGATTGCGGATTTGAATTTTATGAATCCAATATTGAACCAAATAATTACGAGTCTTTTGTAGAAGACAATTTTAAAAAACTAAACGGAAAATGCTTTTGCACTATCGACAACAGGTTGTTAGTGGCAAAACACCATAACGATACAGAATTAGATGAATTATTAGAAAAATTTAATAAGATTGACCAACTAACCTAACTTTAATTTGTTGTAATTATGTAAAAAATAGGATAATCAACAAAAGAATTTAGCAGTACATTTAACTTCAAATGAAATTAAAAATTTAGTAGATAACTACTACTAAAAGATAAACTAACAAAGGTCAAATAGTTAAAAAGCTATTTGACCTTTGTTAATCTTATATAGAAGATCTTGAAGTTCTTTTTTTGAAGTTGCTCGAAGTGTATTAATAGCGTCAATATGACAATGTTTTAGTTTAATTCCAGAACCGCAGTAACACCTCTCGTTTCTACTTGGTTTTGATATCCTTAAGTAACATTCTAAGAAGCTAATAATTTTATCAATATCATTTATCCCTAATTTTTTCTGCAAATATTGAATCGTTCCTTCGTCTTGATGTGCCCATTCTTTTAGCTTTTCTGTCTTTCCAATTTGTTTAAGCGATACCCATGAAAAATATTTCGGAAAATAATATTCAATAAAATCATATAATCTTAATCCTCCTGATGCAATTTTATTGAGATTGTAGGTGTGATCGAAACAGATAATTCCTTCTTTACTTATGTGATTGTCATCTGTTTTTTCAAGCTCATCACCCAGTAAAATAACTAAGGGTACCACATTAGGATATTTTTTCTGTAGTAAAATTTTTATATTAAATGATTTTATCAATTTTCCATCATCGCTTTTTAGATAATAATTGCCACTTAAAGTATATGTTCCTTTATTTTGTCCTTCAAAATGAAGTCCTGGGTTACGCTTTAAAATGGCAATTTTATCTTCTTCAAAATTCCTTATTTTAAAACCTCTATTTAAGGTAAGGCTTGTATTGTTCAACATTTTTTTCCAATTGAGGTATGAAAGTGTTAATATTAGTGTTGTTTTGCTTAGGATTACCACTTAAAATTAAATTCCCCTCTTCGTCAGTAGATATTAAAGGATGATTTCTTAAATAACGTTCCCAATTAAAATCATACTGCTTATATCTGAAATTTTCATCTGGAATTTCATAAACATAATCCTTTTCTTCACCATTAACCTTGTATTTTTTGTACTTGAAATAATCTTGATGTGTTTGTTTTAATGCATATACATGATCACCGACTACAATGCCATTACTTTCAGCTTGTGATTGCATTTTACTTGATAAGCTTGTATGCAAGCTTGTAGTGGTAATTTCGCTACATTCACCAGCGCCTGTGTCGTGCCAAATAGTGTCCTTATCATCTCCAAAATCAATTCCAATACGTGTGTAAATTCGACTCACACCTTGTTCTTCAAAAAGATTTTTTAAATCATTTTTGACAAAATAATTAACAAAAGAAGCAGCTAATAAAGAATTATCAATTGCTTTCTGTTTAGGTATTCCTTTTCCACCAAAATAAACCATTAAACCATCTCCTTGTAACCTATGAACATATCCATCAAAATACCAACAAGTATGGATCGCTGCTAATTGAATGGTTCGACAAATGTTAGCCACTACTTCAGGAGTGTATTTTTTGAATAATGTAGTTGAGTTTCTGACATCAATAAACATAGATACAATATAATGATGTTCTACTTTTTTCGTTCCTTTGAGATAGTTGAAACTTGGGTGTGCTCCTAATTTTTCATGATATTTAGTGTCAAATGATGTAACATTATCTAAAGCACTTAAACTCAGAAAATCTGCTTCATTTTTGGTTCGATCCAACCATCTTAATTCGATGTCAGACGACATATTTTCTTTTAATTGTCCTCCGCTGAATGATTTGTTGATATCATTTTTTTTACCCTGTCTCAAATATTGAGCGATATCATCAGCATAGTTTTTGTAGAGTTTTTGATTCATGTGTGTTATGTTAAAATTTTGATTCCAATAATAATGATACATCCAAAGCAAATGCCCAATAGGTAGGTTGCTGTTCTTAATCTGCAGAATTTATTCTGCAATCCTTTTGCTAATAAATGAGCTTGCTCTAAATAATCTTCATAAAGCTTCTCTTCCGTCACGGTGTCATACATTTGTTTAAAGCTTGTCAAAGAGACATTGGCAACATTTCCAAAACTTAATTGAGAACCGTTGATGCTATCTGATTGCTTGTTTAAATAGGGTATTATTGACCATAAGGTGTAGAAAATACTAGTGAAACAGCTTATTAGCGAAATAGAAACAAAAAACATAATATCAAACTTACCATCGATAGTAGTCTTAATACTATAATACCCTGTTATAATTCCCCCTAGTAAAAAAGTATTTAAGGTTAAAAATAAATTGGCTTTATTATTAATACTGTCGTAGTAATGGTCATATCGATCAATACTATGTTTTAATGTTTCAATTCGTTTTTCGTAATCCATACCTAATAATTAGCCCTTAATATTACGAGGATCATTTCCAAAACTATCCTTATCACGTATTCTGCCATCAGGTCTATGAATTATTAATTCGGATTGCTGATTTTTAGCAATTTCACGCGCTATGTTGATAGCTTCTTTTTGAGTATTTACTACTCGTGTGTTTTTTTCATTGCCAGCTCCTTTTACAGCCCACTTGTCGCCGTTAGGCACTACATGTTGATTTTTTTTCATTGTTTACCTTTTTAGAATTGATAACTAGGATAAGTCTTCTATTGTAGCAGTAGGAGCATTACGCTTTACGCTGTCAATGCCATTATCTCTTGCTGTAACCGAAGAATACATTTCACTTGTTCCTAAAACTTGGTAGTTATTAGCTACCTGATTAAAGTAAGGTTGCCCTGCAATTGAACTTTTTCTTTCGAAGTTCTTGTCACTTACATTAACTTTACTGCTAGCAATGCCATTCAAGCAGTTTTGCTTTGTTGTGTAGGTTTCACTTGTAATGAGTGTTTCTCCATTTGTCGCCTTTAAAACCCAGCGATACTGATTGTTGCTTGTTTTTTTAATTTGATACTTACCCATTTTATGAATATTTTAAATTATAAATGCACCTATTTGCATTTAAAACAACAGTTACAAAATATATTCCAAATAATAAAAATGTCAACTAAAATATGTAACATTATAGATTAATATGTATTTATGTCATAATGTCTTATTTTTTAATGTTATAAAACAAATATTGCATGACAATTAGTTCTTTTATTGCGTTAAATTGGCATATTATATGCATTATGTAACTTATTATTGTAACTTTGCACTTTAATTTTTATAAAAATGGAATCAAAATCACTATTTGCAGAAAGATTTAAGTCTGCTCGTATGATGAATGGTTTTTCATTGCAAGACGTTGCAGATGCACTTGATGGTTTATTGTCTCGTCAGGCTTTACATCGCTATGAGAAGGGAGAAGTAATTCCAGATAAGGAAAAGGTCGATTTAATAAGTAAAGCTTTAAGATTATCGCCTGATTTTTTTTATAGAGGTACTAAAGTTGAACTTGGAGTAATTGAGTACCGTATTAATGCGAAAATTTCTCAAAAGGACGAAGCTATAATTAATGAAACGACTAAAGAATATCTATCAAGGTATTTAGAGTTAGAAGAGATTTTAAGCATTGACACTGTTTTTGAAAATCCAATAAAAAACTTCAGCTGTGTTACTAATTATGAACATGTAAATCAAGCTGCAAATGAAGTTCGTAAGGCATGGTGTCTTGGAAATGGTGCTATATTTAATGTTGTAGAGTTACTAGAAGATCATAAAATCAAAGTTGTAAAGCTAGATGTTTCAGATGATTTTGAAGGTCTACAAACAGAAGTAATGTATAACGACAATATTAAAGTTCCTGTTGTAGCCTATAATATAAATAAGACTAATAAACCAGATAGGATTCGTCTAACTCTTTTACACGAATTAGCTCATTTGCTTTTAAAATTTGGAGATATAACACATACTCAAAAAGAAAGACTATGTTTTCAGTTTGCTGGTGCAATGTTATTACCTGAATCTACGATAAAGGCTGAGCTTGGAGAGCATAGAAATAAACTATCCATGAATGAATTAGGGAATATCAAAAAACAGTACGGCATTTCCATGCAAGCTATTACAATGCGAGCAAAAGATACTGGTATTATCAATGAATATTACACTAAACAGTTTTTCTTTTTATTTAAGCAAATGAATTGGAAAATTGACGAGCCTTTTGATTATTTTGGGTTAGAAGAAAGTAATCGTTTTGAGCAGATACTTTTCAGAGCTTTAATCGAAAACCAAATTGATACAAAAAAAGCTGCTTCTTTAATGAATATGTCTGAAATAGATTTCAAGAAAAAGTATCAAGCTTTGTTTTTATAATATTATAAGCCCTAGTTCGAGCATCTATTCGACCTTTTTAATGCTTTAACTTAACCCAATGAAGCACATTTTCATAACAGTAAATTGTAAACTATTTTTTTATTAACTGCTATAAATGCAACAAATTAACTAATTTTGCATTGTGAGTAAATCAGTAAACATAGCAACAATTTTTCCCAAACACTTATTTTGGGATATGGATTATAATAAACTGAGTCTCTCAAGAGACAAGGATATAATTATTCCAAGGGCTTTGTATGCAACAACTCCTGATACTTTTGAAGAGGATATAAAAAAATTAGAAAATTTATATTCTTCCAAAACAATTGTAAAATACCTAAAACAAACTACCGAAAACATTAGTAACAAAGTATGTTTGTTAGTTGCCAAACGCTATAATGTAGAACCATTTGTTCGTTTCTCTTTATAATGTATGCAAGCAGTTTCTCCAGCAATTTGCAAAATCATTTCGCAATTACAAAACATTGCATCACTCTCTGAATTTCCTTTTGTTATAGCTTTAAAAAACAACTGACTCCAATTACTGGAAAATTTTTGCGTAAAATAGATATTTACTGGAAAATAAGACTTGGTTTTCTAGTAAAAGTTATTTTTAGTGGAAATTCAAATCAATTACCAATTTATTTATAATGGAAAATTTTTGCGTAAAATTACTTTTTAATGGAAAATAGTAGCTAATTTTGAGTTTCAAAAGCAATTATAATGGAAAACAACATCCCAATTCACCTTCAAGAAATCATTTTTGCAACAAGTGATCGTGCTTTAAACAGGCAATTAGGTAAACTAGAAGAGGAAGGACAAATAAAAAAAATTGCACCCCGTATTTATACTTCAAATTTTAACGAATCGGAGGAAACAATTATTCGTAGAAATATCTTTACTATTTTAGGAAAATTGTACCCAGGAGCAGTATTGAGTCATCGTTCTGCTTTAGAATTCAAACCGACAACGGCAAATCAAATATTTGTAACTTATACCTATACCAAGAAAATTGAGTTGCCAGGAATTACCATCCGTTTTATGGAAGGAATGCCTGCGATAGAAGGAGACAATCCCTTTTCGGGAGAATTATTTGTGTCGCAACAAGAAAGAGCATTGTTGGAAAATCTACAGTCTTCACGTCAAGTGGGACCAACTTCTAAAACCATTACCTTACCCGAAATTGAAACCAAATTAGAACAAATTGTTCAAGTTAAGGGAGAAGAAGGATTAAATCAATTGCGAGACAAAGCCAGAGAAATTGCAGAAAAACTAAATATGCAATCCGAGTTTGAAAAACTAAACAAACTAATAAGTGCTTTGCTAACGACCAAACCATCCAAAATACTCACATCACCTTTAGCTGTAGCGAGGGCTTTGGGTAATCCGTATGATAAACATCGTTTAGAACTGTTCGAAAAGTTGTTTGTAGAATTACAGCAACAACCATACAAAGACAGACAAGATGTAAATAAGAAAAACATTGCTTTTAGAAACTTTGCTTTCTTTGAATCCTATTTTTCGAATTATATTGAAGGAACTATTTTCGAAATCGAAGAAGCCAAAAGCATCATTCAAAACGAAATGCCAATTCCAAACCGTGACGAAGATTCACACGACATTTTAGGTACTTACAAATTAGTGAGTAATCTAAAAGAAATGAGCACAACACCATCAAATCCAGAGGAATTACTCCATATATTACAATACCGTCATCAAATACTTTTAGGCGCCAGAACCTCAAAAAAACCTGGTCAATTTAAGGATAAAAACAATCGTGCAGGAGAAACACATTTTGTAGACCATACTTTAGTAAGAGGTACTTTAATAAAAGCATTCGACTATTATCAAGCATTGCAAGAACCTTTTGCAAAAGCATCTTATATTATGTTTATAATAAGTGAAATACATCCATTTTTAGATGGTAATGGAAGAATAGCAAGAGTAATGATGAATGCTGAATTAGTGAAAGCAAACCAAACTCGGATCATAATTCCAACGGTATACCGCGATGATTATTTAGGAGCATTAAGAAGATTAACAAGAAATGATGATCCAAAAGTGTATATCCGAATGTTGCAAAGAGCTCAAGAATTTAGTGCAACATTAATAGCAAACAATATGGATGAATTAGAAAATCATCTAACCTTTAGCAATGCTTTCAAAGAACATGATGAAGCTAAATTGAAAATAATTGCTATACCATAACAACGATTAAAAAAGACAATTTAAAAAAGATAATTTACATTCAATTACGAATAAGACATAAAAATAGGAACGTCCCGCAGAAAAAGCGGGACTGACTTTTTAGTCCCACCCGGCCAACGCTCTGCCAACGCTCCTGTGTTTTTGGGCTTCTGCCAACGCTCTAACAGCACATTGCAGCTTGCTCCGTAAACTCCACAACTACAATAAGCTGTTCCCAACGCTCGAAAGCCCAAAACCACCCCAAAGCTATGTTACATAATAAGCCATTATGGTTCATGCCCGTGAACACCACTGGGCACGAAACCATAAGCTCATTATGTAAAATAGCCGCCACAGCCAACGCGCCCACCCAAAGCGGTAGTATTTACATTGTTTTTTGGAGATGCCATACCGTTTCCAAAACACCTTCAATTCATAATTCAAAATTCATCATTCATAATTAAATTCAGGCATCCCCAAAAATCAAATTAGCCCACAAGAGTATTGTTTTTATTTGGAACAGGTGTAGTGCAAGAATTGCTTTTAAGCTGTCTTGATGCATCCGTTTTTCATAACGGTAGTAGTACTACAACAAAATCCCCATTTCAACAGAAGCAACCCAGCATCAAGCCAACAATAAAAAGCAATTCAGAAAACCCCGAAACCCAAATAAAAACAATACCCTTGTATCGCTACTGCCACCGCACTCGGCAAGTACAGTTGGGGGCATCTTCCATTCCCCCAAACCCCCTTGGATGCAATTTTTTTTGAACGAATGCCACAACCCCCGATTTCCAAAACCAAATCCCCGAAAAGCATTCGCCCAAAAAAAACAGCACTAATTTTTTCCCCCACCCGAATGATCTTTCCCAAAATTGATGATTGGCGCTTCCTTGCCGTCCCTCCCCGATAAAAAAACTTCCCCTTTGATTCATAAATGAAAGCTATATAAGTCCAACATAAGTGCCATGTGTACCGTCCACCTAAATAAAATGATATAAAGCAAAGCATTTGCTTGTAGAAACAAAAAAAGCCCCAAAAATTGGAGCTTTTAACGTTGGTATGTCTTAAAAATTTAGGTTTCTCTATTCGTTTTCTTCTGTTTTTACAGCGGTTTGAGAAATAACGGAAATAATACTACCTCCTAAAACCAAATATCCAGCAGCTGAAACCAAACCGACAGGCAAAGCAACTGGAGCAGCAATGATGGTTCCACCAACAGACGCCAAAGCAATTCCGACTGTGCGAAGTATTTTAAACCATTTTGGAGTAGGGGCAACCACTCGTTCTACTATATTCAAATTTTTATTTTTCATAATCTTGATTTTTTAAAATTGTTAATTCAACGATTGAAATTCTTTTTTCTAAATATTCTACTTTTTGGTTGAGTAAATCGTTACCACTTTTAAATTCGGTTTTGATGATTAAAGCCATAGTTTTGACTTCAATCAAATCTTTTTCCATGCTCTTAAAATCACCGTGTAATTGTTTGATAAAATAAGCTACGACCGAGAGTAAAAGTGTAATGAGTGTTCCAAAAAGTACTGTAATGTTGTTGATGTTTTCCATTTTTTGGAGGGCTTAAAATTGAAAATTATTTTCAATGATGATTTTATTGTTTGCTTCTTTTGCAACGGCAACTAATTTTGGATAAATCATTTTGTAAGCTGCAATGCTTTGAGAAACTTGGTAATCGCCGTCTTTAAACTGAAATCCAAAACCACAAAGCGGACAACCAGAAGTGTCTTTAATGGTGTTTCCGATATGGATATAAACAAAGCTAAAATTTGGCAAACCATTAATCTCAATCATTCCTTCGTGTAGTTTCCCAAAAACTCTTTTATAATCTGCATTTTTAGCGCCAATGGTATTAATTTTTAAACTAAAAACACCTTTTGGAATGGCAGTTTGAGAAGGAATTTTTACCTCTCTGATTTTATCTTCTAATAAGTAACATTGAAAAATTCCGTTGAGGTACAATTGACTTAATGTGCTTTCTTTTCCCTGGGCAACTCTTATTATTTTGGTTTCCATTTTGTTAGTTGATTTTTAATTAAATGAAGAATCCCTCCGTTTTGGTGAGGGATTCTGATTTTTGTTTTTTAAAAAACGTCTATAATTTTCAAACAGTTTCCGCTTTGAAATAAATAAAAATTAGGTCCTACTTGTTGGTAAAACTCAATTCCAACACATTGTAAAACAGAAACGTTTGCAGTGGGAACAGCTGCACCTGGTAATGTTGCCGAAATTGTTGTTGCCGGAACTGGTTCATACAAATCTAAAAAGTTACTGTATTGAATGTTACTGATCTCGTTCAAATCCGCATCCATAGGGTCATAACTGTTTGTGGTAGCGATATATTCAAAATCACTCACAACAGATAGGGAAGTAAGCAAACGGAAATGGGTAGCTCCTGATGGAGCACTAATTAAATTGGCTGGATTGAAAGCTTCAACGACTAATTCACCACTTTCTCTACCAGCTGAATGAGATAAAGTAAAGGGAGCGTTGAAAATACCATTAAAAGAATTGTTTTTGTTGAATTCAAAACCTTTCAAATAATTACGTTGGGTACTAATTTCAATTTTTCGGTACCCTCTGGCTTCAGTTTGATCTTCCAAATTGATTTTTTTCATAATCGAAGTTAATCTTCCGGTCACTTGACTGTCAGCCATTTGTTTCATAATTTGAGACAAACCTATTCGAACTGATTTTCCTGCTTTGGCACAAGCTCCAAACTCGTTCATGTTTTCACGAGTTCTTTCAAACTCTGGAGCGGTATGCACCTGGTCACCAGTTGGTCCACCAACCATTCCGGCATAGAAGCCTTCTTGACCTTTAATTTTAAAATGTCGAATCTCTCCAAGAGTTCCAACATACTTGATAACACCTTTTTGTCTTGCCATTGTGTCTAATTTTTAAGAGTTAATATTTAATTGCAATTGCTTCAACAAATTTGAAATATTATATTTGAAAATCAACAACTTAAAAACCTGTAAATCAATGCAATACAAGGCAAAAGCACCGTATTTGGTGGAAACCCATTGGCAAATAGAAGAAGTCTTAGATGGCGATAGCATAATCATTTGCAATCCTTTCACTCAATTGAAAAAAGAAATTCGTCTTTATGGTTTGGATGCACCCGAAGTAAAACTAAATAGGAAGATGAAAGAGGACGAAGAAAAAAGTCATTTACCAGCCGAATTACTGCTCAAATTTGGTTTGCAGTCTTTGGAGTTTGTTTTGTCGGTTGCTCCTCCTAAAACGACTGTAACGATAATTACAGAGCAAGAAAACTACTTTGATTATTGGAATAGGCAATTAGGATATGTGATTTTGCCTAATGGAGACTGTTTGAATGAATTACTTTTGATCAATGGTTTTGCCAAAGCAACCCACCAGTACTATTGTGGAATGCTGGCTGAATACCAAAAAATAAACCGCCAAGCACAGCTTGACGGAGTGGGTATTTATAGCCTTGTAAAAAGATTCTGATTTGTTGTACTTATGTTGTACTTGTTGTGTTTTAAATTTCTTGAATACCAATAAAATAAGGGGTTCACAGGCGCAATGAGACTAAACGGCTGTTAGCTGTTGTTATTTTATTAATAATTTATCTTCCAATTATTTTTTTCAAGTTCGTTATACGATAGGATATATTTTTTATTATATAGTTTCATTTTATGAAGTTGTTTCCAACCATACTTTTTCACGCTATCTTTTTCAATAATGAATATTCTAGTTTTTTCATCATTGCAACCATCTATATAACCTTTAAAATAAGTTGCTGGTTTCCAATTTATAATTGAGTTTGGAGATATTTCTTCTGAAAAAAATAAACCTGTTATATCTATAGTTCCATTTATTTCTTCTCCTTTTTCTAAACGCTCATTTAATAAAAACTTTTCGTAGTCAAAAATTTCATCATTACTTGATAATGTTATATATATTGAATTGCTGGATTTATTACTTATTATCAATTCTTTATTGTCTACACGACGAAAACAACAACATAGAATAAATGTTGACAATATAAAAACTATAAAATTCCTAAAATTTCTCATATACGTCATTTTGTGAGATAATAACAGCTAACGTTCTCGCGCTACACGCAGGCTGGGATTAAGAAAGCCTAAACTTTCGGTTAAAAACTAATTTTTTAAATACAAAACCATCTTCAAATTAAGCCAATTGCCCAGCTTGCTTGTAGCGTGTGTTGGCGGTTCGGCTTTTTATGTAAAGTACTTTTTTAGTTCGTCTGAATGAAAAAATAATTCCATTTCACACATTGCATTGGTTGGGGCTTGATTTTGGAAATTTCCAAGAGCAAGTGAATTTTGTAAAGCTACTTTTAAGTTTGGTTTTAACTTTAAATAAATATCGTCATTTTGTTTTGTGAAGAATTTTTGTGTTTTTTCATAATTCTTCAAGTGTTTTTTAAGTTGAGTTTCTGCACCTAAGCAATTGTTGAAATATTTAGATGTTTTTTCAAAATGAAGTAGAAACCAAAATTCAAGACATGGATTGTTTACAATTACTATAACATTTTCAAAGTTGTTTACAAGGTCTGCTCGATATTCTTCAAATATTTTTAGAGGAGATTTTTTTCCTTTAGGTGCTTCATTGGTTTCTTTTACAATAGTGTCAAGGTCAATAATCCAAAAAACCTTTGTAAATTCTTTGCTTGATAATTGACAGACTAATTTATATTGTTCTTCTATACTTTTTTTGTTTGGAATTTCGGGTTTTATACTAACACGAATATCCCTTTCATTTCGCTTTAACATTTGCAAATACCAAATTTCAGTATCTCCGTCTACTACGACAGCTAAAGCTGGATTTGTCTTGTGTTGAATTTGTTTCGACTTTCTCATAGGTTTAAATCAATGAAAGTGTCGCCCAAATTAGGTGTTCCACTTAATTTACCGCTTTTATATGCATTCAAAATATTTGTTGTGTTGCGAACAACAGAACTGTCAAAATCAATCAATGAATAAAGTTCAGTAGAACAACTTTCTTGTTTGTCAGTGAACCATACCGCATCATTTCTAAAAATGTCTTTATTGTCTAAAATCTCTCGATTGTGTGTAGTTGCAATGATTTGTGAAGTTTTTGAATTTATTAGAAAAGAAAGAAGAAAATGTAAATATAAATCAGGATGTAAAGAAGCTTCTAACTCATCAATTGGAAATGCTGTTGAGTTCTTGATTAATAGAGCTAGTAAACCAGCAAAACCATAATAGCGTCTCGTTCCTTGTGATTCAAATTCTAGAGGTAAAGTATATTTTATACTGTTTACAGTATGTTCAAATTCAATGTTTACGGCTTTTAATTTTCCTTTTTCTTCTAACTCTTTAATTTTCTCGCTTGGTGCCTTAATTTGTTTTTTCAAAAACTCAATAAAATCATCAGGGATTTCTTTTTCTTCCTCTTGAATAATTATATCAGAGATATTAAAGTCGGCTTTCTTTAAGATAGTAACTACGTCTGATTTTGAAATTTCATTATTATCTATTCTTGAAGTTACAAAACCCTCTAATTCTGTTCTTGTATAAACAAGAGGACTAAGATAATTTTCAAACCAATCAATAACTTCTTGTAATTCCTTGAGGTCAATATTTGTTTTTAGATATCCACCTAAAACGGTATTATTCCACAAAGTATTGGCTTGAAGTGTTTTTTCGAAAACTTTGTCTGCAGAAATTTTACTACCAAAAGTTATTTCTGTAAACTGATTTGTCAAATTAGTTTTTCTTTTGAAAACGTTGGCTTTATTTGGGTTGTAAAAATATAATTCTTCAGTAACTATGGCTTTTTTGAAAAACTCTATTTCATAAAAGTATTTAATGTTATTTTGAAAAAACTCTATTGAAATAATTGAATTTTGTTTGGGAGTATCTGGGTCAAATAAAAAAGGATTAAAATCTAATTCGTTTGTTTTTTTACGCTCAGGTTCAAGAACAACATCTCTTAAAAAATCAAGAGCTTTTAGTATTGTTGTTTTACCAGAAGCATTAGCCCCATAAATTAAGGCAAGTTTTAAAATTCTTTGCTCTCCAAATTTTACGACGTAAGTATCTTCAAGATGTGTGGATTTGTCAGCTTCAAAAGATAGTGTCTGCTTGTCTTTTATTGAACCGAAATTCTGTATACTAAAATTGATAATCATCTTTTTATTTATTAAGTTGTAAATTGTTTACAAAAATACAAACAAAAATCTATAAATATTATTTTTTAGTGTTTAAAAATGTAAACAATTGGAAGGTTTTGGGTGTTTTTTTGTTTTGATTGTGATTTCTTTAGACTATCGTTAGTAGTGCCTGTCGTAAGCTGACCGCCAACGTTCTGGCGCTACACGAGGTTTGGGATTAAAGATGCGAGGTTTTTCGGTTAAACACAAATTTCCCAAGTACAAAACCATTTTTAAATTAAGCCAAATGCCCAAATCTCGTGTAACGCCTGTTGTGCGATGTTTATTTGTAGTAATCGTATTCATATTTATATTCATTTAAGCCAGATAATGAATATATATTCTCAACGTACTTTTTGATTAAATCATTTTCTAAATATTCAAAAACTTCATAATTTCCATTTATTTCTTTACCATTTTCTATGTCAAATAATTCTCTTTTGATTAATCTGTTTTTTGAATCGTAATAGTAATTGTTTCCACTTTGACTATTAGTTTCATTATAAATAATTTTTGTTAGTCTATTATTTGTATAAGTTGAATTTGAAGAAAATCTTAATTTTTCATTGCTATAAGATTCTGTTTTAATTTCATTTTTGTTCTCATCAAAAAATGAAATATTTTTTCTGTTTTTTAGAAAATCTCCGTTTATTAACGAAATTATTTCGCTTCCATTATTTCGCTTTTCAAATATTGTAGTTTGAGATATTTTGTTGTCAGAATACATTATTTCTTTATTCTTAAAATCCGAATCATCATAAAAAAATTGAAATATTAAATTACCTTTTTCATCTTTAATATTCGAAAGGTTTTGATTTTTATCATATTCATATATCCATATTGTTGGTTCTTTAAACGAGGAATGTGTAGATGTTTTTTTTATTAATTTTCCATTGTCATTGTAATCGTTAGTTTCAGATGTTTTTAAAAATACAGCAGAAGCAAAATTGTCCATTGATTTAAATAAAACATTACCTTTTAAATCATATTTAGATAAAGAAACTAGATTGTCTTTGATGTCAAAAATCCTTACTTCTTTTACTTTATTTTTCACAATAATACTATCAGCATTATTTTGAGAAAATGAGTTGAAAGTGATAAAAATTAAAATTAATACGTTGATTTTCATTGGTTTTTTGGTTAAATATCGCACAACGTTCCCGCGCTATAAGCAGTTTGGGATTAAGGGAGCCAAATCTTCGGATAAACACAAATTTATCTGATATAAGACCAACTTTAAATTAAACCAATTGCCCAAATTGCTTGTAGCGTGTGTTGGCAGATAGTGCTTTTATTTATTTTACTCTTCAGTTTCATATTTTACTTTTGGATAATAATTTTTATATCTAATTCCAAAAAAATGATAACCAGGTAAATTTTTGATTAAATTATATTTTGTAATTATTTTACAGTTCTCAATGGTTTCACCTTTTTTTAATAATTCAACTTCTGGTTTCAATTCCCATTTCATTCCTAAACTTGAAATACTATTTATGAATAGCAATGCTTGTTCATAAGTTGACAATTGTGCTCTTAAAGTTTTAGCATAAAAATATTTTTCTTTTTCTGTTAAATCTTCATTGTAGTTTAAATATTTGTATGTCTGAAATAAATGTCTAAAATAGTGACCAAGCCGATGTTGATGTCCACCATAATATTTTTTATATTTTTTTGTGTAAACTAATTTCTGTGATTTTTCAGTTAAATTATTTGTAGAATTGTGTCTTCTGTAATTGTAGAATTCAAGATTAGTTTGTTTAAAATCTTTAAAGCTCAAGTTCATTAATTCATCCCATTTTGCCCATCTTTTAATATTCTCTTTTTTTGGTTTGAGTTTCATATACCTCAAAAGTTGATAAAAATATAAAGCATTATACTTTCTTTTAAACTTATCTCTTAAGATAATTTCTCCTTCTTCGCTAAGACCATAAAAAACAATATTATAAGCAATATCTACTAAAGCTAATTCTAAAATATTAATTTTTAAATTGTTCTGGCTGATTACATTGAGTAAAGCATTTTTTTCTTTTCTCAAAAGATAATCATCTATGTTTTTTGAATTGGAAAATTTTTTAACTTCTCTATAGCATTCTAAAAATTCTTTAAATATAATTCTGAATACTTTTCTATGTTCTGCTTTCTCCAAACTGTTTACTTCAAATTTGGTGTAATTCATTTGGTTTACATTCTCTCTCTGTAAATTTATCATTTCAAAAAAAGTAGCTTCAAAAGCTTCTCTTTTGTTTTGCTTTGTTTGCTCATTGAAAGAAAGAAAGATTAAAATTGTTCCAGCAAGAGCAAAAACAGTTCCTACCACACCTCCCATAAAATCACCGAACTGACCTGTAGTTGTAAAATCTATTGTACCTCCCCAAATACAAAATCCATCCATTTTGGTTTTAATACAGAAGTAAATTGAAATGATTGCTCCAATTATCATTAAACCCCAAGCAAATTTTAAAATTTTACTATTCAATTTTTATTTTCTTTAATTTTTAGGTTAGTTGTTTCCGTCACACATCAGCATTTCTGCCAACGGTCTTGCGCTTGGCGAGGTTGCGAAGTTCGTAACCGATTATTTTCTGCTAAAGATAAAATTTCTTGCGAGATA
>NZ_JBDLZX010000020.1:0-20881 GCF_040045115.1 Flavobacterium adhaerens
GAATGGTTTTGGGGAGTTTACAGCGATTATTCGACCATGCCAAAAGACAAAGCCGGATTCTGGAAATGCCCCTATCATAACGGTAGATCCTGTATCGAATTGATTAATAGGATTAAGGGTTGAAAAAGAATAATACTAAAGTTAAGCCTGCAGAATTTATGTTTTGCAGGTTTTTTTTATTTTTTGTTTGGTATATAGTTAGGGAAAACTTAGGTAAAAGCTATTAATACTAAAATAAAGCTTTTAGAGGTTGATTTTGGAAGGTCTAACCTTTTTATCAAAAAAAACTTTTTATGATCTAATTTTTAGTTATAATGCTTAATTTTTTTGCTGTTTGGATGATTCAAAATAGTTTAATTAGATTTAAGGCTGAAATAAAAATGTTGGGTTCTTGATTTAGTGGTTTGAAAAAAGTGTATTAATGTAGTTTTTGGAAAAAATGATGTAATAGATGTTGAAAAAAAAACGCTCGAAATAGAGCGTTTTATTTAATGTGTAGCAAATGCGTAGTAAATTTGCTGTTAACCCTTGTAAAATAAGATTTTTTGTGACCACGGTGGGATTTGAACCCACACGCCCTTACGAGCACCACCCCCTCAAGATGGCGAGTCTACCGTTTCTCCACGTGGCCTAAAACAAACAAAGACGTTGCGTGGCAACGTCTCTTGGATTTTGTGACCTGGCTGGGGCTCGAACCCAGGACCCCATCATTAAAAGTGATGTGCTCTACCAACTGAGCTACCAAGTCGTTGCTTCAAGAAACTTAAGTGTTTGTTGTGAAATTTGTGACCTGGCTGGGGCTCGAACCCAGGACCCCATCATTAAAAGTGATGTGCTCTACCAACTGAGCTACCAAGTCATTTCGTTTCTTGAATGCGGGTGCAAATATAAGGACTTTTTTTCGAAGTTTGCAAGCAAAATTATTATAAATTTGTCTTTTTTTAAATTAATTTCTTAACACCCTAGTATGTAGGGGCTTATTCAAATGAAAAAAATTGTATTATTAGGTTATATGGGTTGTGGTAAGTCAACAATCGCTCAAAAACTATCTGGAATAATTAAAACTCCTTATGTAGATCTAGATGAATTTATCGAAAAAAATGAAAAAAAGTCCATAAAACAGATTTTTGAGGATGATGGTGAAATTCATTTTAGAAAATTGGAGCGCATTTATTTTCTTGAACTATTAAATAATGCAGAGGAAAAAATCATTGGTTTAGGCGGAGGAACACCTTGTTATGCCAATAATCATGAATTGTTGAATAATGATAATGTAGTTTCTATTTATTTGAAGGCGTCTGTAGAGACCTTATTTGATAGATTGGTGGCAAATAAAAGCAAAAGACCTCTTATTGCTAATATGAATGAAGAGGAAATGAAAGAGTTTATTGCGAAGCATCTTTTTGATCGTAGTTTCTATTACAACCATGCGCAATATAAAGTAAGTGTAGATGGTAAGTCAGTCGATGAGACGGTAAGCGATATAATGAATATATTAGCTTAAACTAGCATAGCTGTTGTTGTCAGTGTCAAAGACAACATTTACGTGTTCTAATAGAGAAGTTGAAAGAGAAATTCCCTTAAAGTCGGCTTTAATTGGGAATTTTTTATGGTTTCTATCTACAAGAACTGCAGTTTTAAACTTTTTTAAAGGAACGTCCAAAAAATGTTTGGTTGCATATATCAAAACAGCTCCAGAACTCAATACATCATCAACCAATACCAAGCCTTTGTTGCTGTATTGTTCTTTGGTTAGTGAAGTGGTTACAGGAAGTTCTGGTTTTTCTTTATTGATGTTTACCTCGCAAAGTGAAATTTTTATAGGTGAAATAGTTGTTAGGACTTGCGCTATTTTTTCGGCAAAAACAAAACCGTTGGTTGTAATTCCAGCAATCACAATTTCTTCTTCTTCTACAAATGTTTCATAGATTTGGTAAGCAATTCTTTTTGTTGTATGCTCTATTTGTTGATTGGTAAGAATTATGTTATTGCTCATAGCGAATTGGTATTTTGTTTTTTCAAAGATAAAAAAGTTAGTTGAAATTGATGGTATTAATTCAGTCTCAAAATAATCGTATTACAAAAGAAAATCTCCCTCGGTTTAATCTTCGTCAATAAAGTCTTTGCCGTATTCATCAATGTCTCTTCTGTCTTTTTTGGTTGGTCTTCCTGTTCCTGTTTTTCTGTAATGTTCTTTGGATAGTTTTAGTAATTCTAAATGAGCGTATGCTTCTGGAGGAGTCTCGTTTTTTCGGTAGATATCAACCAGTTTTGCGCCCACTCTGTTTTCGGGAATGTCTAATACGGTAATGATTTGAGTAATTTGATCTTTTCTAAATGTAATTTTATCTGTAGGAAAAACTTCTTTAGAAGGTTTTGCTATAATACCATTTACGGTAATATGGTTTTTTTTACAAGCTTCGGTTACCATGTTTCTGGTTTTGTAATACCTTACGCACCATAAATATTTGTCTATTCTCATGAAATTTCTAAAATCGGAGTTAAATACTTTACAAAAGTAAATCATTAATGTATATTTGCGACCTAAACTATACCTAAATAATGAGCAAAATTAAGTTTTATTTAATTGTTTTAATGGCTGCTGTAGCTATAAGTTCTTGTAATAATGATGATGACGATGAAACAGTAACTCCGCTTAGGGATTATGCTGAACAGTATGAGAAAGATTTAGATTCTATCGAGAAATTTCTGAATACAAATTACATAAGTGAAATAGTTGATAAGCCAGGTTTTCCAGAAGATCAGGACGTAACATTAAAAGAAATTCCAACAGGAGGTACTCAACCTTCGTTAATGTCTTATTTGAATAGTCCAACATTACCAAGATTAATAAGTAGAGATGTTAAAATGGGAGATGTTACTTATAAAATTTATACATTGTTAATTAGAGAAGGTATAGCTGGTGGTGCTAGTTCATATGGCGGAGAATATCCTTGTAATGTTGATGGTGTTTATGCTGGTTATAAAGGGACTTTGCTTGATGGTACTGTATTTGATTCTTCTAATAATGGGCAAACATTATGGAATTTAGATGGTTCTAGTCATGATGGTGGGAATGCAGTTTTTGTTAGAGGTTGGGCTGAAGGATTTCCTCAGTTCAAAACAGGTTGGATGTCTTCTAATGTTGATGGTACAATTCGTTATGATGGATTTGGTGTTGGAGTGATATTTATCCCTTCGGCAATGGCTTATTATAATATTTCTCAGGGGGATATCCCAGCCTATTCTCCTTTGGTATTTAGTGTGAAACTATATGCATTAAAGAGATATGATCATGATTTAGATGGTATTCCTTCTTTTCAAGAGGATATTGATGGAGATAGGTATATTTATTATTTATCTTCCGGAGAAACAAATGTAGATGATACTGATGGAGATGGTATTCCTAATGCTTTCGACTTTGACGACGATGGTGATGGGTATTCTACAAGAGGAGAAATTAAGGATGAAAATGGCGATTATTATGCATTTGACAAGATTCCAGATTGTTCAGGGAATCAAACAAATCCAAGCAGAATAAAAAGACATTTGGATAAAGATTGTATAAAAATGAATCAATAGGTGTATTTTTAGGACAATAAAAAAGGGATTTTCATAGCTAAGTGAAATTCCCTTTTTTATTTTGCCGACTTGCTATATGATTGTCTTTAGCCCTGATCGTAGTGGAAATCCTCGTAGCTTTGGCGGAGAGATTGTAGCGAAGAGCAGGAATCCATTTATCCAAAAATGCCTTATGCCTGCGCTTCTAAAAAAAAATAATTGAGTGTTACTACGGATATAAAAAAAATCCCATTCACTGTGGCGAATGGGATTTGGTATTGATATGAAAAGAATTATTTTCTTTTGATAACTTTTTCTACAGCTTCAACAATTGCTTGATTGTTCAGTTTGTATTTTTCCATCAATTGCTCAGGAGTTCCAGACTCACCAAAACTATCTTGTACAGCCACGAATTCTTGTGGAGCTGGATTGTTAAGTGCTAATAATCTAGAAACACTTTCTCCGAGACCACCAAGGATATTGTGCTCTTCGGCAGTAACTACACATTTGGTTTTAGCAACTGATTTTAAAATAGCTTCGTCATCCAATGGTTTGATGGTATGGATGTTGATTACTTCGGCAGAGATTCCTTTTTCTTCTAGTTTTTCGGCAGCAACTAGGGCTTCCCAAACTAAATGTCCAGTAGCGATAATAGTTACATCAGCACCCTCGTTAAGCATGATAGCTTTTCCAATAATGAATGGTTCGTCAGCAGGGGTAAAGTTAGGTACTACGGGACGACCAAAACGCAAATAAGCAGGACCGTGGTGGTCAGCAAGTGCAATTGTAGCGGCTTTGGTTTGGTTGTGATCACAAGTGTTGATTACGGTCATTCCTGGTAACATTTTCATCAAACCGATATCTTCAAGGATTTGGTGAGTTGCTCCATCTTCTCCAAGAGTTAATCCTGCGTGAGAAGCACAGATTTTTACGTTTTTATCCGAATATGCAACTGACTGACGAATTTGATCGTAAACTCTTCCTGTAGAGAAGTTAGCGAAAGTTCCTGTAAATGGAATTTTTCCACCGATGGTTAAACCAGCTGCAATTCCGATCATGTTAGCTTCTGCAATTCCGATTTGGAAAAAACGCTCTGGATGATTTTTTTTGAAATCATCAAATTTCAAAGATCCAATCAAGTCAGCACAAAGCGCTACTACGTTTTCGTTTTTTTGACCTAGCTCGGTCATTCCCACTCCAAAACCAGAACGGGTGTCTTTACTTCCTGTATTTATATATTTTTTCATGTATTTTAAATTCAAAGATTAAAAAAATGGAAAGATTAAAGATGTCTCAAATTTGAAATCGATAATCTGCAATCTTAATTCTTAATAATCCGTATTGCCTCCAGTATTATAGTTTTGTTCCAAAGCATTTGCAAGTTGTGCATCGTTTGGTGCTTTACCGTGCCAAGCGTGGCTGTACATCATATAATCTACACCGTTACCCATTTCGGTATGCAATAATACACATACTGGTTTTCCTTTTCCTGTTCTTGCTTTTGCTTCATTCATTCCGCCAATGATAGCTTCGATGTCGTTTCCTTTAGTGATTTCGACAACTTCCCAATCAAAAGCTTCAAATTTAGCTTTTAAACTTCCCATTGCTAAAACTTCATCAGTTGTACCATCGATTTGTTTTCCGTTAAGGTCAACAGTTGCAATTATATTATCGACACCTTTGGCAGAAGCATACATAATAGCTTCCCAGTTTTGACCTTCTTGTAATTCGCCATCACCGTGCAAAGTATAAACGATATGTTGGTCTCCGTTTAGTTTTTTGGCTTGTGCTGCTCCTAAAGCCACAGATAAGCCTTGTCCTAATGAACCAGATGCAATGCGTACACCAGGTAAATTGTCATGAGTTGTTGGGTGACCTTGTAATCTTGAGTTGATTAGACGGAAAGTTGCTAATTCCTCAATAGGGAAGTATCCGCTTCTAGCTAAAACGCTATAGAAAACAGGTGAGATATGACCATTTGAAAGGAAAAATAAATCTTCTCCAACTCCATTCATGTCCCAGCCTTCTTTGCGAGTCATAATATTTTGGTATAAAGCAACCAAAAATTCTGTACATCCTAGAGAACCTCCTGGGTGACCAGAATTAACAGCATGAACCATTCGAAGAATATCTCTTCTTACTTGGATAGTTAAATCGTTTAATTGTTGTGTGTTAGGCTTCATTTTATATGTAAAAGTTAAACTGCTGCAAAAGTAATTTTTATTTTACGGTATGGCAAATGATTTTAAGCTTTAGTTTGTTATATTTTGATAATTCAAATATTGTAAATTTTACACTTATTAATCTTTTAGTTCTACAAAAGAATCTGTTTCTGATGCTATGTTTGTTCTGGTTTCAATTAAATAAGAACTTTCGAGCGAAGATTCTTTTTCGCCAGTAATTTTATTGATTGTGTATATTCCATAAGAATGTTGGTTCTCTAAATGAATCAGATAATTATTTTCTTCTTCAAGAATTGTAACCTCAAAATTTGAAAACTCTTTACCGAATTTTTTTTGCAAAAAATTGATGGCATCTAAGTCGGAATTTGTTGGAACGTAGAAAATGCTATCTATGATATCATCAAATGGCGAAATTGTATTATGAATTAAATCTACTGTAATGTCATATTTTACATGTTGCTGTTTCTGAATTTGTAAAGGCACAAAACGTATAATTCTTCGAAATTGAACCAGAATTTCTTTTGAATTTGCGAGTACTTTTATCTCAAAGTCCTGAATTGATATATTTAGTGAAGGCTGTTTTTCTTTAATTAAATTTAGTGCTAATTGAATCGCATTGTCTTTTCCTTTAGATTTTAATTCTTCAAGAGTGTACATAGTATTAGATTGTGGGAATGCATTAGTTAAAATCAAAAAAATAAAGAAAGCTGAAAAAATAATTTTCATTTCGAATTTGTTTTAAGAAGTTTTCAAAAATATACTGAATTAAAAAACAATTCGTCACGATAAATAGTGATTTTACATTTTAACTTTTACTTTCATTTTTATAAAGTTCTAATTGGCAAATTTTCTAATTAAATTTTCCTCAAATTGATTTATCTTTGCCATCCCGAACGATAGGGAGAAAAACGAATTTATGAAGTTTGATTTATTACAGAAAGATCCGCAGTCGAAAGCACGTGCGGGAAGTATTACTACAGATCACGGCGTAATCGAAACGCCTATTTTTATGCCTGTTGGGACTGTGGCTTCGGTAAAAGGAGTTCACCAACGCGAGCTTAAAGAAGAGATAAATCCAGATATTATTCTCGGAAATACATACCATCTATACTTACGTCCGCAAACCGAAATTCTCGAAAAAGCGGGAGGACTGCACAAATTTATGAACTGGGATCGTAATATTTTGACCGATTCAGGCGGATATCAAGTGTATTCCCTTTCTGGGAATCGAAAAATTAAGGAAGAAGGAGTAAAGTTTAAATCACATATTGATGGTTCGTATCATTTTTTCTCACCCGAAAATGTGATGGAAATTCAACGTACCATTGGAGCCGATATTATCATGGCTTTTGATGAGTGCACCCCTTACCCTTGTGATTACAGATATGCACAACGCTCTATGCACATGACACACCGTTGGTTGGATCGTTGTATCAATCATTTGGATAAATTGCCTTTCAAATATGGGTATGAGCAAACTTTTTTTCCTATTGTACAAGGAAGTACGTATAAGGATTTACGTCGTCAATCGGCTGAATATATTGCCAATTCTGGGCAACAAGGTAATGCAATTGGTGGATTATCAGTGGGTGAACCTGCTGAAGAAATGTATGCTATGACCGAAGTAGTTTGTGAAATTCTTCCTGAAGACAAACCTCGTTATTTAATGGGAGTAGGTACACCAATTAATATTTTGGAAAACATTGCTCTTGGAATCGACATGTTCGATTGTGTTATGCCGACCAGAAATGCTAGAAACGGAATGTTATTTACGGCAAATGGAACGATTAATATCAAAAATAAAAAATGGGAAACCGATTTTTCTCCAATCGACGAAATGGGACATACTTTTGTAGATTTAGAATACAGCAAAGCCTATTTACGCCACTTGTTTGCAGCAAATGAGTATTTAGGAAAACAAATTGCAACGATTCATAATCTAGGTTTTTATATGTGGTTGGTTCGCGAAGCTAGAAAACATATCTTAGAAGGTGATTTTAGACCTTGGAAAGAAATGATGGTGAAAAATATGAGTCAACGACTTTAAAATAATTATGAATTCTAAATTATGAATTAGCAGTTAGCTAATAGTTCATAATTCGTAATTCGTAACTCATAATTCAAAGTATGTTAACAATAATTGATAAATACATTCTAAAAAGATATTTGGCCACATTTGTGGTGATGCTTTTGTTATTTGCTCCTATTGGGATGATAATTGACATATCTGAGAAGATTAATAAAATGATCGAAAATCAAGTGCCAGTTTTAAAAATTGCCATTTATTACTATCATTTTACAATTTATTTCATGAACAATCTTTTTCCGATATTTTTATTTATATCGGTCATTTGGTTTACATCGAAACTAGCAAATGATACCGAGATTATTGCTATTTTAAGCTCGGGTATTTCGTTTACACGTTTTTTAAGACCTTATATATTAGGAGCTTCAATTGTATCGATTGTCGTTTTGTTGATGGGGTTTTACGTTATTCCAGTTTCAAGCGAAGGATATAATAATTTTAGATACACTTATCTCCGGAATGGCGGGAAACAACTCATGCGAGGAGATAATACGGATGTATATAGACAGGTAAATGACAATGATTTTATTTATGTAAATAGTTTTAATACAGAGTCTCAAACCGCTTATAATTTTTCTTTAGAACGATTTAAGAAAGAAAAATTGGAGTACAAAATTACAGCCAGTAGAATCAAATGGAATCCCAAAGAAAAGAATTATACGCTGTATGATTATTCGAAACGAATTGTAGGGGCTGAAAATGATGTGATCGAAAAAGCCCCAGAAAAGAGGATGAAGTTTGATTTTGATCTTCAAGATTTGACCCCTGTGGTTTATATAGCGGAGACTTTGAGTTTAGGAAAGTTGAACGCTTTTATCGATAAAGAAAAAAAACGAGGATCATCCAATATCAATGTTTATTTGGTGGTGTTGTATAAAAAATTTAGTGTTCCAGTTTCAGCATTTATTTTGACTATTATTGCGGTTTCTGTTTCATCAATGAAACGAAGAGGAGGAATGGGAGTGAATTTAGCAATTGGTATTGCGGTCGCTTTTGCATTTGTCTTTTTTGATAAAATCTTTGGCGTACTAGCCGAAAAATCATCTTTTTCGCCACTTTTGGCAGTTTGGTTGCCTAATATTGTTTTTGGAATATTGGCGATTTATTTATTACGAAATGCAAAACGATAATTTAAAAAGTTACCTTAATCTTCATATAATAGTTTTTATCTGGGGATTCACAGCTATTTTAGGCGCATTAATAACGATTCAGTCAGATTTTTTGGTTTGGTATAGAATGTTTTTTGCCGCAATATTTTTGGCTGCTTTTATTGGGATAAAGAAAAAGTCATTTAAAGTGACTCCCAAAATTTTGTCAAAATTCTTTTTTGTAGGGCTGCTGATAGCGTTACATTGGATTCTTTTTTTTCAGGCCATAAAGGTTTCAACTGTTTCAATAACCTTATCCGTGTTTTCATTGGGTGCTTTTTTTGCGTCTCTATTAGAACCTTTATTTTATGGACGAAAAGTGCTTTGGTACGAAGTGTTTTTTGGGTTGATCATTATAGCTGGATTGGGATTAATCATGCAAGTTGAAATCAACTATTGGAGTGGAATGGTTTTGGCGCTTATTTCAATAATATTAGGGGTGTTGTTTACCTTGATTAATGGAAAACTAATTGTAAATCATGACCCAGTTGTAATTTCATTTTACGAGTTTTTAGCTGGTTTTATTTTTATTTCAATTTATTTTTTATTTCAAGGTTCATTCAATATAGATGTTTTTGAATTGACAGCTAAAAATTGGATTTTGATTTTAGTTTTAGCTTCAATTTGTACAGCTTATGCATTTACAGCTTCGGTACGAGTAATGCGACAATTATCGCCTTATACTGTTATGTTAACCACTAATTTAGAGCCAGTTTACGGAATTGTTTTAGCCTATTTTATTATTGGTGGAAAAGAAAAAATGAGTACGGAATTTTATATAGGTGCCGTGGTAATTGTAATTACGGTACTTCTGAACGGAATAATAAAACATTATAGAAAAGAAGATAATTTGTAAGACTTTTATATTTTAGAAATCATTTTTTTTTTAGTTGATTAAAAAAATAATCGTTTAACGATATTAAATTTTATATTTGCACTTCCAAATCGAAAAATAAAACAATCATAAATACGCACAAATCCTATGGAATATTTAGATTTTGAGCTTCCTATAAAAGAACTTGAAGAACAATTAGATAAATGTGTTGTTATAGGTTTAGAATCGGATGTTGATGTTACCAATACATGTAAACAAATCAACAAAAAATTAGAGGAAACCAAAAAACAGATTTACAAAAATTTAACTGCTTGGCAACGTGTGCAATTGTCTAGACATCCAAGCAGACCTTATACTTTAGATCACATCAAGGGTCTTTTTGGAGATACTTTTTTAGAGCTTCACGGCGATAGAGGTTTTAAAGATGACAAAGCGATGATTGGTGGTTTAGGGAAAATAGGAGACCAGTCATTTATGATTATCGGTCAACAAAAAGGGACCAATACCAAAACGCGTCAATATAGAAATTTTGGGATGGCAAATCCAGAAGGATATAGAAAAGCTTTGCGTTTGATGAAGATGGCCGAAAAATTTGGTATTCCTGTAGTTACCTTAGTTGATACTCCAGGGGCTTATCCAGGATTAGAAGCTGAAGAGAGAGGACAAGGAGAAGCCATTGCCAGAAATATTTATGAAATGGTTCTTTTAGAAGTGCCAATTATCACAATCATTGTAGGTGAAGGTGCTTCTGGTGGAGCTTTAGGAATTGGTGTTGGTGATCGAGTTTTTATGTTAGAAAATACTTGGTACTCTGTAATATCCCCAGAGTCTTGTTCCTCAATTTTATGGAAAAGCTGGGATTACAAAGAACAAGCTGCCGAAGCCTTGAAATTGACTTCTGCCGATATGAAAAAACAAAATCTAGTAGATGATATTATACCAGAACCTCTTGGAGGAGCGCACTATGATAGAGAAACTACATTCAAAACTGTTGAGAAATATATTCTAAAAGCCTATGAGGAACTAAAAGAATTATCAACAGAAGATTTAATCGCTCAAAGAATGGATAAATACTGCAAAATGGGTGAGTTTAAAGAGTAATTCCTCATTTTTACGTTCTTAATCCGAAGCCTTATCGTTTCGGATTTTTTTTTGGTTATAAACAAAATGAGTGTATTTATAAACAATAATGTGTAATAACTCAATTGTGATTTTTTTTTAAATTTCGCTACTTTCGTTTCATGGAAAATTTTAAAAATATGAGTCCAATTAAAGTGGACAAAACAACAATTATTAACTTAGAAAAAGGGAAATTACCACCGCAAGCAATAGACTTAGAAGAAGCTGTACTTGGGGCTATGATGATTGATAAAAAAGGAGTCGATGAAGTAATTGATATCCTTCAACCGGATGCGTTTTACAAAGATGCCCACAAGTATATTTTTGAAGCCATAATTCAGTTATTCAACGACACTCAACCCATCGATTTGTTGACCGTTTCGGCTCAACTCAGAAAAAATGCTAAATTAGATTTGGCTGGTGGTGATTTTTATCTGATTCAATTGACGCAAAAAATATCGTCATCAGCACACATCGAATTTCACTCTAGAATTATTCTGCAAAAATTTATCCAGAGAAGTTTAATTCGGATTTCATCAGAAATTATTGAGGATTCTTATGACGAAACCACCGATGTATTCGATTTATTAGATAAGGCCGAATCAAAATTATACGAAGTTACACAAGGAAATATCAAACGAAGCTCCGAAACAGCCCAGAGTTTAGTTTTGCAAGCTAAAAAGAAAATTGAAGAAATTGCTGGCCAAGAAGGATTGAGCGGGGTAGCAACTGGTTTTCATAAATTAGATAAACTTACTTCAGGCTGGCAACCAAGTGATTTAATTATCATTGCAGCGAGACCCGCAATGGGAAAAACGGCTTTCATTTTATCAATGGCGAGAAATATTGCGATAGATTTTGGGAACCCTGTAGCTTTGTTTTCTCTAGAAATGGCATCGGTACAGTTGATTACTAGGTTGATTTCTTCTGAAACTGGATTGTCTTCCGAAAAATTGCGTACCGGAAAATTAGAAAAACACGAGTGGGAACAATTGAGTACCAAAGTAAAAAATCTTGAAAAAGCGCCTCTGTTTATAGATGATACTCCATCCCTATCTATTTTTGATTTGAGAGCAAAAGCCAGACGTTTAGTATCTCAACACGGAATAAAAATTATTATTATTGATTATTTGCAGTTGATGACTGCTGGAGGAAATGCTAAAGGCGGTGGAAATCGTGAACAGGAAATCTCGACTATCTCTAGAAATTTAAAAGCATTGGCCAAAGAATTAAATGTACCAGTTATTGCTCTTTCACAATTGTCACGTGCTGTTGAAACTCGTGGATCTAGTAAACGGCCGTTGCTTTCGGATCTTCGTGAATCTGGAGCAATTGAGCAGGATGCCGATATCGTTTCTTTCTTATACCGCCCAGAATATTATAAAATAGACGAATGGGACGATGAAGAGGCGTCTTCAACTGCTGGTCAGGGCGAGATCATGATTGCTAAACATAGAAATGGTGGTATCGAAAATGTACGTCTAAAATTTATTGGACATTTAGGACGTTTTGACAATTTAGAAGATTATAGTACAGGCTATGATGATTTGCCATCGAGTATGAATCAGGATGATAATTCTTATATTACCAGAAATCTTCCTTCTGCCAATGAAGCTTTTGGAAGTAACTTTAATGATGATGACGATGATGGAGATGTTCCGTTTTAAGGAAAACCAAAAGTTAAATATTCAGAGAGATAATCATAATTTGATTATCTCTTTTTTTTGGCCATATCTTTTTAAGTATACAGTGTAAAATATTAGTTATTAGCTGATTGTGTTTGTTTAGTTGAGTATTTTACTACTTCTTTATTAGGAATATTATTAATAACGATTTATATTTGTTATTGACATTTGTTATGGATTGATAAAAATTGATGCTTTCACGACTCCTGAAAGTATTTTTTATAAAACAAATGAGTATTACAATTGAAGTGCAATTATTTTTTCAAGTAGATATGAAAAGAAAAATGATGTATCAAGATATAAATACTGCCCCAAATAAAGCTCAATTGTTGGCCGCAATTGCTACGTTAGAACAAGAGAGAAAACAAATTGCCCAAGATTTACATGATGACATATCCTCAAAATTGAATATTCTTTCACTTAACTGTCATATGTTAAATATTCCAAACACACCCCAAAGTAATATTGCTGAAATAACGAAAAGTATATTGGAATATACTTCTAAAG
This sequence comes from Flavobacterium adhaerens, assembly GCF_040045115.1. NCBI lineage: Bacteria > Pseudomonadati > Bacteroidota > Flavobacteriia > Flavobacteriales > Flavobacteriaceae > Flavobacterium > Flavobacterium adhaerens. The sequence continues at coordinate 13,125 of NZ_JBDLZX010000020.1, forward strand.
TATTAGACAGTTGCAAAAAAATGTCTCATAATTTGCTTCCACCTGTTTTAGAAAAATTTGGAATTCAAGCCGGAATAGAAGAATTATGCTCCGATTTGAAAGAAAATAATGCTATAGAAGTAAACTTTGAAAATAATATTAAGTTTGATTTTAAAGAGAATGACAGACATATTCATATTTTTAGAATAATTCAGGAACTGATTGCAAATTCAATAAATCACGGAAAAGCAACCTCAATTTCTATCTGTTTTAATCAATTCAATGGAGTCAATAGTTGTAATTATTCGGATAACGGAATTGGATTTGATGTAAATAGACTTGAAGAATTTCAAGGTTTAGGAATAAAAAATATATCTAGTCGAATACTAATTTTGGGAGGAAACCTTTCGGTTGCATCTAATGCAAATGAAGGAATTTCGGTAGTTTTTAATTTTTAAATTATGAGTTCAGTTATAAAAATTATTTTGGTTGATGATGAAGTACTTTTTAGAAAAGGAATATCTTTTTTATTATCTACTGAAATGAAAATTGAAATTCTTTTTGAGGCATCAAATGGGGTAGAATTATTGGCTTTTTTAAAAGGAGACAACCCAAAACCAGATATTATAATAATGGATTTAAAAATGCCCTTGCTTAACGGAATAGAAGCGACAAAGATTATTCGTAAAGATTTTTCAGATATCAAAATTATTGCACTTACAAGCTATGATTCAAAATCTTTTATTGCTAATATGATCGATGTGGGAGCGGTATCGTATGTTGTCAAAAACACTACACCTCAAGAATTGTTTACCACAATTTATGAAGTTTCAGACAAAGGTTTTTATTATTCAGATTATGTAATGAGTATTATTCAAAAAGATATACTGGCCAATAAAAAAACCAAATGTAGTTTTGATACCAATTTTATCACTTCTCGTGAACACGAAGTCTTGCAACTTATCTGTAAACAAAAAAGTACTGCAGAAATTGGAGAAAAATTGTTTATAAGTCCAAGAACAGTAGAGGGACATAGGAATAATTTACTCTTAAAAACCGAATCCAAAAATATTGCTGGATTAGTAGTATTTGCAATTCAAAACGAATTAATTTCCTTAGATATTTAACATATATTTCAAAAAAATTGCGCTCAGCCATTATAAAGATAATTTGCTTACCGTTATCTTTGTTTTAAAAATGTTTTAAATGATGCGCAAAATACATCTTTTCTTAATTGTCTTTCTTATTTCCTTTTCTACAAAAGCCTCTTTTGTTTTATTACCAATGGATGAATCTACTCAACAAAATCATCTAAAAGCGTATGGAATCACTTATTGGTGTTTGGCAAAAAATTATAAAGCTACTTGGCTACTCAATTACAGGGGAGGAACTTTTTTATTGCCTGATGCACAAGAAATTCGTAAAGAATGCCAAATTAGAGGAGTGAATTTTGAAGTAATTTCAGATCATGAACAAGCCGCAATACTAAACGAAATTTCGAGCCCATCTCAAAATATGGAGGCCGTTATTTTAGAAAAAGCTCCTAAAATAGCCGTATATACACCAAAAGGCAAGCAACCTTGGGACGATGCCGTTACTTTGGTTCTAACCTATGCTGAGATCCCTTTTACTCCAGTTTATGACGAAGAAGTCCTAAAAGATCAGTTGGTAATGTACGATTGGTTGCATTTGCATCACGAGGATTATACTGGTCAATATGGTAAGTTTTATGGAGCTTACAAAAATGTGCCGTGGTATATAGAACAAAAACGTGATGCCGAAGAACTAGCCAAAAAATTAGGATACGAAAAAGTCTCTCAAGAAAAAGGAGCAGTAGCCAAAAAAATACGTGACTTTGTCATCGGTGGCGGATTTTTGTTTGCGATGTGTTCAGCTACAGACAGTTTTGATATTGCTTTGGCCGCAGACGGAGTAGATATTTGTGAGTCAATGTTTGATGGCGATCCAAGTGAAGCCAATTACCAAACAAAACTGAATTTTAAGAATACTTTTGCTTTCAAAAATTTTACTTTAGATCGAAGACCTGAACATTACGAATTCTCAGATATTGATATGACCGAAAAAAGAAGAATTCCAATGGATAAAGATTACTTTACATTAATGGAATATTCGGCAAAATGGGATTTTATTCCAAGTATGTTGTGCCAAAATCATACCCAATTAATCAAAGGTTTTATGGGACAAACCACAGCTTTTGATTCCGAATTATTAAAATCAAATGTGTTAAAAATGGGTACTTGCGAGCTTAATAACGAAGCAAGATACATTCATGGTGAAAAAGGAAAAGGAATGTTTACTTTTTTTGGAGGTCATGATCCCGAAGATTTTCAACATCAAGTTGGTGATCCTGCCACAGTTTTAGATTTACATCCTAATTCCCCAGGTTATCGTTTAATTTTGAATAACGTATTGTTTCCAGCAGCTAGAAAGAAAAAACAAAAAACATAATTGATAGGCTCAATCTTAATTACAAATTTCTGAATTTGTTCAAAAAATAGCGTTTCAATCTTTTTATTTCGAAGCAGAAACGATTGGGTGATTTCAGTAATCAGGGTTCCTGCTCTCCATTACAATTTTATTGTCCGAACACCGGACAATAAAGATTTTCATTTCGATCAGGGCTAAAGAGAAACATTTTGAATTTTTGGGAAGTCTAAAAAAAAGTCAAATATTACTAAATTAGTTAAGCGTAAATTCAAACCAAATAGGTAAATGATCGGATATTTTTCGAGCTTCTTGTAGCGAAGTGAATTTTTTATGAAATAAAATTACATCCGAGGCAATTGGCTTTATATTGGTTTTGTAATAAAACATATTATCATATTCCGACGCTAATGATTTTTCCCTTTTTAATTTCGTTTTTAAGGTCGTCTTTTGATTTTTCAAAACAGGTAAATATCCCATTTTTTTTAACGGATTGAATACACTATGCGATTGAGGACAATTAAAATCACCTGCAAAGAGCAAATTCAAATTTGGATATTGTTGGGGTAAAAATTTAAAATATTTTATTTCAGTTCCAGGCTGCTTGCTTTTGGTTATGGCATGAAAAGAAGCAATTGTGATTGTTTTTCTATTTATTTCAAATGTCGCAAAATACGGTTCACGATCTATTTCTAACTTAAATTTTTGCTCCAACCAGGGTTTTCCCTTTAGTTTTGCTCTATTCGTTTTCCAAATAAAAGCATATCGTTCAGTTTTATAAGCACTGCTAGAGGTTGGATTACTAATGCGATAATCCCATTTATGGCCTTTTCTGTTGAGTTCATCAACTAGTCTTGATACAGCTTCTGCACCACTTTCACTGGCAACAACTTCTTGAAGGGTTATAATGTCAAAGTCTTTGATAGTTGTTGCAATAAATGCAATTTCTTGATTCGATTTAGATTTCCCAAAGTTTTGCAGATTCCATGAAAGCAATTTGGTTTGTGAATGTAAGGAGGTGAAAACGATTAAAAAGAAAAGATAAATTCGGTTCATTTGTAAATGCAATTGTCAACTTTAAAGATTGTAACTCTGAATTGTTTCTCCAAAATAATTCGGTGAATTTTATTTCTAATTCAAATGTAGATTACTATTGTTGTGTTATTTTAAACAAAAAACCCATTCGTCAATGCGAATGGGTTTTTCTATAAGTAAGTAATTCTAAATTGAGTTTATATAACGTTTATTTTACTTTATTAAGTACTGCTTTGAAAGCTTCAGGGTGATTCATAGCTAAATCTGCAAGAACTTTACGGTTCAATTCGATTCCGTTAGCTTTTACTTTACCCATGAATTGAGAATAAGACATTCCTTCCAATCTAGCTCCAGCGTTGATACGTTGAATCCATAATGCACGGAAATTTCTTTTATTCGCTTTTCTATCGCGGTAAGCGTAGCTCATAGCTTTCTCTACCGCATTTTTAGCAACTGTCCAAACGTTTTTGCGTCTTCCAAAGAAACCTTTGGCTTGCTTCATTATTTTTTTTCTTCTTGCTCTTTTAGCAACTGAATTTACCGATCTTGGCATAATTTTACTTTTTTTTTGTAGTAGGCGTCCTGAATTTAATCAAAGGAACTTATTAGCCATACTCCAAGGTTATTAAATTTGTTTTAACCTAAAGAAATCTACTAGTTTCAGTCTTAATACTTAATTCTCAAGACTTGATACTTTTATTAGATAATTCTTAATTGTTTTTGGATGCTTCTCTCATCTGATTTGTGAACTAGCGCTGAGTGTGTCAAAGCTAATTTACGTTTTTTAGATTTTTTAGTCAAGATGTGACTTTTGAAAGCATGCTTTCTCTTAATCTTTCCAGAGCCAGTAACTTTAAAACGTTTTTTGGCGCTAGATTTGGTTTTCATTTTAGGCATTTTTTCCTAGTGTTTTTAATTTATAATTACTTACTTAATTTTATTGCAACTTTTAGGTCCAAATGAGGAACACTAAGAGATTGTTATTGTTTTTTCTTTTTAGGGGCTATGAACATAATCATTCTTTTCCCTTCAAGAACTGGCATTGCTTCAACTTTTCCGTACTCTTCTAAGTCGGTTGCTAATCTTAATAGTAAGATTTGTCCTTGATCTTTATAAATGATAGAACGTCCTTTGAAGAATACAAAGGCTTTTAATTTTGCTCCTTCTTTTAAGAATTTCTCCGCATTCTTTTTCTTAAATTCATAATCGTGCTCATCTGTTTGAGGTCCAAAACGAATTTCTTTTACTACAATTTGAGTAGATTTTGCTTTCAGTTCTTTTTCGCGTCTTTTCTGTTCATAAAGGAACTTTTTATAGTCCATGATTTTACAGACAGGAGGTTCTGCGTTAGGAGAAATTTCAACTAAATCCAATTCCAATTGATCGGCTAATTTTAAAGCTTCAGCTGTTTTATAAACACCTGTTTCTACGTTATCTCCTACAAGACGTACTTCTGGCACACGAATAAGGTTGTTTATTCTGTGAGCATCTTTCTTTTCTACTCGAGGTTGAAAACCACCTCTATTGCTTCTTATTGCTATGGCTTTATAATTTAAGTTAAACTGTAAATACTTTTAAGGTCTTTTTTATTTCTTCTTCTACAATAGCAGAAAATTCTTCTATTGTAACAGTGATATTTCCTTTTCCTTCTTGTCCATGACGACGAATTGAAACCGTACCGTTTTTCTCTTCTTCTTCTCCTACAATCAGCATAAATGGGATTTTTTGAATCTCCGCATCTCTAATTTTTTTGCCAATAGTTTCGTTTCTGTTGTCAATTAGGGCGCGAATTTCGTGATTTTCTAGCAGATTCAAAACTTTTTTAGCATAATTTTCATATTTCTCGCTCAAAGACAGTATAATTGCTTGCTCAGGCATCAACCAAAGAGGGAAATTTCCTGCGGTGTGTTCTAGTAAAATAGCTATAAATCTCTCCATAGATCCAAATGGAGCTCTGTGAATCATTACGGGTCTATGTAGTTCATTGTCTGAGCCTTTGTAGGTCAATTCAAAGCGTTCGGGTAGGTTGTAATCAACCTGAATGGTTCCTAATTGCCATTGTCTTCCTAAAGCATCTTTTACCATGAAATCTAGTTTTGGACCATAAAATGCTGCTTCGCCATATTCTACAACAGTATTAAGGCCTTTGTCTTTTGCTGCATTGATGATGGCATTTTCAGCTTTTTCCCAATTTTCATCAGTGCCAATATATTTGTCTCTGTTCTCTTGGTCTCTTAATGAAATTTGAGCTGTGAAATTTTCAAATCCTAACGAACCAAATACATATAGTACTAGGTCAATTACTTTTTTGAACTCTTCGTCTAATTGTTCTGATGTACAAAAAATATGAGCGTCGTCTTGAGTAAAGCCACGAACACGAGTCAATCCGTGTAATTCACCTGATTGTTCGTATCTGTAAACAGTTCCAAATTCGGCATAACGTTTAGGTAAATCTTTATAAGACCAAGGTCTTACGTTGTAGATTTCACAGTGATGCGGACAGTTCATGGGTTTTAATAAAAACTCTTCGCCTTCTGCAGGAGTGTTTATAGGTTGAAAACTATCAGCGCCATATTTAGCATAATGACCAGAAGTAACATATAGTTCTTTTTGGCCAATATGTGGTGAAACTACTTGCTCATAACCAGCTTTTTTTTGTGCTCTCTTTAAAAATTGTTCTAATCTATCTCTTAATGCAGCGCCTTTAGGTAGCCATAATGGTAAACCTTGACCTACTTTTTGAGAAAATGCAAATAATTCAAGTTCTTTTCCTAGTTTTCTGTGGTCGCGTCGTTTTGCTTCTTCAAGTAATTCTAGGTACTCTGTTAAATCTTTTTGTTTTGGAAATGAGGTTCCGTAAACACGAGTTAATTGTTTGTTTTTTTCATCACCTCTCCAATAGGCACCAGCAACACTCATAATCTTCATCGCTTTGATAATCCCTGTATTGGGGATATGTCCTCCGCGACATAAATCGGTAAAGGTAGAGTGATCGCAAAAAGTTATGGTTCCGTCTTCGAGATTGCTGATTAATTCTGTTTTGTAAACATTGTCTTTGTATATTTCTAACGCTTCAGCTTTTGAAACAGGACGCATTTTGAATTCGTGTTTCTCTCTTGAGATTTCAAGTACGCGATCTTCAATTTTTTTAAAGTCGGCTTCTGTGATTTTTTGATCTTCAAAATCTACATCATAATAAAACCCGTTAGCAATTGCAGGGCCTAATGTTAGTTTGATTCCGGGATATATTTCTTCTAGAACTTGAGCCATCACGTGTGAAGTTGAATGCCAAAAAGCTTTTTTTCCTTCTTCGTCGTTCCAAGTATATAATATAAGACTACCGTCAGTCGTGAGTGGGGTCGATGTTTCAATAGTTGTACCATTAAAAGATGCTGAAATCACGTTTCTAGCAAATCCTTCACTGATGCTTTTGGCAACATCCATCGGAGTTACTCCTGGAGTAAACTCTCTAACTGACCCATCGGGCAAAGTAATCTTAATCATTGTTTTTTGTGTTTTAAGGTTGCAAATATAAAGTATTAACAAAACACATACAATAGGGTTATAGGGTTTGTTTTATATAAGTGTAAAAACCAAGTTGAGTATTGCTATGAAAGATTGATTCTAATAATAAGGAGCTTAATCCTGCTCTATGTTCCAATCTTGTGGAGCGAACCCCGCCCCACAAGGATTTTCACTTCGATCAGGGCTAGGTTTTTGGTTTTTCATAATAGAAAATAATAAAAATACACATCTTTATTTATAGGAGCGAATTATCCGAAACAAGAACCAGTGAAATCTGTTTCATTCGTAAGTTCCGTGGACTATTGAGGTAGTTGTAGTTTTAAAAGAGCTATTAAAAACGTAGTAAGGCCTAACAAAAACTCAAGTCAACCCTGCAAAAATTCCAGACTCCTTGAAAATTTCATTTGTAACACGCCCTAAACCAAGCATTTAAAAAATAAACGAAAAAAAGATCAAAAAAGTCATTGTTAAAACGAATAAACTATCTACTTTTGCACCCGCAACAGCGATAAACGTTCTAAGAAATACTGACAAGCCTAGGGGATCCAAAAGAAAATTTTTTTCAAAAAAGATTCAAAAAAGCTTGTGAGATTTAAAAACGGATGTTACTTTTGCACCCCGCAAAATACGCAACGGTCTTTGAGATAATGATGAATAAAAACGAGAGGAAAAGAAAATAATTTTTCTGAAAAAAACTTCAGATTTTATTTGTCAGATTAAAAAGAAGTGTTACTTTTGCACCCGCTAATCGAAAGAGTAGTGATGAAAAAAAA
>NZ_JBDLZX010000021.1:0-13167 GCF_040045115.1 Flavobacterium adhaerens
TTACATGTCAAATAAACTTTTTGTCTTTGATTTTTTTTTGTCCTCAATTTTTGATTTGGTTTTCCCTTTACAATCATCCCCTCCTTCCAATATGTCAGCTATGTACCATTTTCCTCGGTCTGTTGCACTCCAGCAAAAACTACTCAATCGGTAGGCAACTATATTTAAGGAATTTACAAATAGGGTCTCTGTTTTTTTTCCTAACTTATATAAGTCAATAGCATATTTACTGTCTTGGTAATTCGTTAAATAAAAGGTGTCTGCCTGTTTTATTTTATCGATTTCTTCCGGCGAAAAGCAATAAACCAAATTAGTCACTACTTCCGAATCTTGTGTATTGGCTACAAACTGAAAAACATCTTTGTTATAATCGGCATTCAATTCATTGACGAATTGTACGACATCTAAAAGTTTAATGGTGGCTAACTCAGGGTTTTTAGGCAAACTGTCCTCATAAGCCACTTTCTGTTGGTCCTGGTTGTACTTTGCCTTAGCTGAATAAATTTTATACATTTTTCTGTTGAAAGGAACAATCTCAATGGCCACCCGAATACTATTTTCTAATTTAGGCAATGTTCTTACTTCAAATTCATTGTTAGCTTTATAGCCAACTTTAGATTGGCCTATACTTCCTAATTCAGGTGCCGTCTCCGACACTTTATAAACGGTATTCTTAATTTTTGCGGATTGACAAGCCGATAAAAAAAACGAGCAGAAAAACTATAAAAAAACTATTTCTCATTAATATAAATTTGCAGCAAAAGGAATTTTACGTGATTGAGACAAAACGAATATGACATTGTAAAAATAAACATTTTGTCAAATAAATAGTATAAATTAGAAATAGATTTGTAGAAATTATATGCAATAGTTACTATTCTCAAAAAATTTAATCACGAAATTCTGTGAGGAACAATTCATCGACCCGCATCTCCTGGGATACCAACATCAAGCACTACATTCGAAACGGTCTATACGATAACCTGCCAAATCATCTAAAAACCAAAATCCCAAAAACGAACAAACTCAGATGGGAACAAGAAGATGATGATAAATATGAAGGTTGTGAAATTGCCTCCTTTATTAAAGAAGAACTTGAACTCATAAAACGAACTGGTGAATCTAAAAATGCCAAAAAAGTGATGGAAGCGTATTTCAAACTTTCGGATACTTATCATGATATTCTCAGTAGTGTAAGAGGAATTAAATGTCAATTGGCTTCGCAAAAAGAAAAGTTAGTAAATACCATCGAAATGGTAAAAGATATAGTCCCTGTTGAAAGCGCATTAAAAATATTCAATCTTTCGAGAGCTACCTACCATAATTACAAAACACTTGTTCTCAATAAGTGTGATGCTTCTTATTTTTTGTGGTGCACTAAACAATACCCAAATCAATTATTAAAGGAGGAGATTTTTCAAATAAAAAAATATTTGCAAGACGAAAAATACAAATATTGGTCTAAATCTTCAATTTATTTCCTTGGATTAAGGAATAAAGAGATTTCGGTTTGTTTAACTACTTTTTATAAGTATTCAAAACTTTTAGGATATAGTACATTAAGACACATAGTACCCAAAATAAAATATGCAGGGCTCAAAAGTTATAAAACAAACGAAATTTGGTGCGCCGATGTTACTGTTTTGAAAACTATGGATGGAAAGAAACACTACATCCATTTTTTGATGGATCACTATTCAAAGATGATTTTAGGATATAGTGTTGAAGACAGCTCCAGTCCAAAAGCAATAAAACAGCTACTGCAAAATGCCTATTTAAAATATAAAAATAATGATCCCATAAAATTTGTCACTGATGGCGGGATAGAAAATGTAAATTCAACTGTCAAAAACTTTTTGTTAACTACTGATGATGATATAAAACATTTAATTGCGCAGAAGGAAATTCCGTTTTCGAATTCAAAAATTGAAGCTTTTAATAAAATAATCAAACATCAATTTTTATTGCCACGAAATTTAGAAAATAGAAAGCAACTTATAGGTGCTTTAGCAGAAGATGTTACCACTTACAACACTATTCGTCCACAATTTTCCTTACAAGGAAATACTCCGGAAGAAACTTTCGGAGGTAAACGTATTGCTATCAGCGACTATAAAGCTCATTTTGCAGTGCAAAAATCACGAAGAATAACAATAAATCAGCAAAAGAAGTGTAAAAATTGTATGTATTAAAATAGAAAAACTTTTCTCAAATAGCTCCAACAAAAGTTATTCCCTATGAAACAAATTTTGATTGTTCGCTTAGCCTATATTAAATAGGAATTCCTTATATGGAACCCTTTTTTATAAAAGAATAGTGTGAAAAGCAGGGGAATTTACTAGTAAAATAGCCGATACAGGGAGGGGGTGGTCTATCAATTGCTTTCCGAATCACGTTTGAGACCTCAGAACAATTACAGGAACGTCTGACAGAATAACTAGCCTTTTAGGAACATTAAAAGCACAAAAAAACAACCCGAAGGTTGTTCTTAATTTTCTGTGATAATATTAGAAATTCCTAATAATCTGCAAATGTTAGATGGAATTATTGACCACCAACCCATCTGATATACTACCAACTTATTTAGATTTTTTTTTAAAACTATTTGAAGATTCTCCATCTGGACTTATATTTAAATATTCTCCATCAGAATACAAAATACCATTTCCAAACTCTTTAAAATTTTCCCCTTTCTCATTAAAATCTTTCCATTCACTTAACTCAATATAACAATATCCATCCTTATTTATTGACCAAGTCCCCGTACTTTTAAGCTCAACAGAGCTTTTTTTAAAACAATGAATAAACGTTCCATCTTCATTAATATCAATATAGTTTATAGCTTTTCCATCATTATAACAATAATATCTTCCCACAATATTTTTATTGCATTCGCTCAAATTTTTACAGTAGCTAAACATAAACAGAATAAATATACTTTCAATTATTAATTTAATTTTTCTTTTCATAAAATTTTATTTGGTAAGTTCATATGAAGCATTAATTGTTTGTTTGATTGTTGATAAAGGTCTGTTCCCATCTTTCCTATCGTAATTATTCCCTACATGGATTAATAATGAGTTTCTACTTGTTTTATTATATATTTGAATGATAAGATTATTATTTTTTATTTGTGCATTAGCTATTGCACCACCAACAAAAAATTGAACTGGATTTGAATCTGCATGTTTTCGCAAAGATTCAAGCCAACTAGAAGGATTCTTATTTGGGCTAAACTCTAGCGCAATTTTATATTCTTTGGAATCGGGGTGTTTTAAAAAGTCATAATTGTCTTTTTTTGCCTTGCCATTAAATTCATTGACAATTTCATCAAGTATCCTACCATCAATTAATTCATTAGCAAAAGGGTGTACTCCAACTTCAAATTTTCTCGTTGCTTTTCCTGTACCAGTTGCAAATTCCCAGAGCAAAACACCTACTGTTCCTAATGCATCTGTTTCAAAAATTTTTTGCTTTCCAGTTTCTGATAAATTTGATAAATCTTTTCCATCCATAAATAATTTAGCAGTTTCTTTTAATGCCATTGAAGCTGCTTTATCTATATATGAATCTTGTTCTGATGAAGTTCTTTCATATGGAGGAATATACATTCCATTACTATCATATCTTGCTCGACCATACATGTCGTATGCTTCACCACAGGTATTACATGCGGCATCAGCACCGCTAGGGTCTGACCAAAATACTGGATTATTATCAAAACTATTGTATGGTGAGAAATCAAAATGTGTAACTGGGTCTAAAGTAGTCCAACGAGCAATTGCGGGGTCATACTGACGCATATCCATATCATACATATGAAGCCCCAGTTCGTCTTGAAGCTCCTTGCCATTGTACTTATACTTATAAGCTTTTATAAACTTTCTTTAATTGTAATTAGTGCGATTTACTGATTATTATATAATTCAAAGAACTTTTACTTCGTCACGAAAATAGAGGTAATTCTGAAATAATCCTAACTAATGGAACATAAAAAAACCTATCAAATTAATGATAGGCTTATGAAGTTTACGATTTTAAAATCCGTCTGTTCAAATAATAACAAATTTATTTTTTGTTTGAACTTTTGGACGGTTTCAACGAGGGTGTATTACCAGGTGTACTTTTGTTATCACGCTGACGTTGGTCTGGTTTTCCTGTTGAATCTGCTATTCTTTTTGGTCCTGGTTTAAGTGCCATGGTATTAATTTTTAATTGGTTAGACATATCAAATATAGCCATTTTTTTCACATCGGAAAATACTTATTTATCAACTCTCTTTGTTGAAAACTATCAACTTTGATATACTTTTCCGTAGTCCCAGGCCACTTATGCCCCGCCAGTTCCTGCACCCGTTCCAGTGGGATTTTCTTTTCGTTGAGCCAATTGCAGATAACGCTCATGCGGATGGTTCTTGGGTTGAGGTTTCTATCTGGAAACAATTGCTTTAACGGTTCGATAATCGCATGGATTCCGTCAACTGAAATGGGTCTGCCCAATTTACTTAACAGCAATTTATCCGTATTGCATCTTAATAGTTCTGGTCTAACTTCGTTGAGGTATTTGGAGAAAACTATCATTTGCCTGTTGAGCAATTCCAGTGTTCTGCGGTTCTGGCTCGTTGAAGCTTTGACATAGACCGTTACAGCATCCAAATCAATGTCACTGACTTTTAGCTCTGCCAGTTCCTCGCTGGTTAGTCCCTGATAAATCAGCAGAGACAGCAACACATTGTTTCTGGAATCTAGGAACTGATAGCGGTTTTCACGGGTCAAAAGCAGTTGCAGTTCTTCGCTGGTAAATAAATCCTGAACCTGCACGCTCTGATTCTGCTTGTTTTTGATGGTCAGCTGTTTGCAGGGGTGTTCGTTTCTAAGTCCTGCCATAACTAGGAAATCATAATATTTCTTGATTGCAGACAGGATTCTGACTCTATACTGGATACTGCTCTGTTTTCTGCTCACTTCTTCCATATAACCCACAATGTTTTGAAATGTGTATCTTTTGGCTTTGGGATTGGTTTTTAAAAAGTGGTTGATGGTGTACAGATAGCTTTCCGCTGTTTTGGTCGTAAAGTTTTGGTTGAGGTATGTTTCCAACGATAGTTTTGTCATAGGCATTTTTAAAATGTTGTTACTGGTTTTCTTTTTTTGTTTTTGATGGCGTACAGATAGGTGGTGTTTATTTGCGAGTGTCCCAGAAAACCTCTGATAAACTCAATCCCTGCGTTATTCTCACCTAAGTGGTAGGCAATGCTGTGCCGTAAACAATGGAGCGTTATTTCCTTTTGAATCAGGTCATTTTGTTGGGTTTGTTCTATCATTCTCTTAAGAATCTCGTTCAGCTGTTCTCCGCTGGTTCGCTTTCCTATGGCATTCACAAACAAAGCGTCTTCCAGTACCGTTTTTCCCGCTAATAGCTGATAACGCTCATCAATTATGTATCTTTTCAAATCTTTGATAACTTTATCACTCATAGGCACTTCACGTCTTTTGTTTCCTTTTCCTTTTCGGACAATGAGCATTCCCGAACTGAGTTGAATATCCTTTACATCCAAAGCCTCAATCTCGGAACGTCTGAGACCACAACCATAAGCCACCGACAATAAAGCCCGTTCCTGTTCGCTCTGGCAATACTGGTAAACCGCTTTGATTTCTTCAACAGTCAGGACATTTCTTGGTTTTTGGTTTGCGTTACCGTAAGTTGGTATGAAAAAAGCTTTGTCAATGGCTTTGTTTTCCAATAGGTTCAGAATAAACAACCTCAAAGCAAATAGATGGAATTTGATGGTTTTCTCCGCTAATGTTCCTGCACCTCGCTGTTTGGGTCTGCTTATCAAATACTCAAAATAGCTTACGGATTCCTTGCTGGTCACGCTTTTTATTTTGGTGATTCCCGATTCTTCCAACCAGACAAGAAATTCCGATACAACATTCTGGTACATTTGGCTGTTTCCCGTTTTGTAGTTCCTCACTTTGATAAAATGGTCATAATCGCTCAGGTAGTTCGTAAATGCTGGGGTTTGTATTGTTTTTTTCATCTTTCTTTTGGTTTTTAAATTATCATTTCAAAACTTTCCTTAGGCTCACTCTCCAAATCTGTGAACACCAGCATTGTATCATATGTAATTGCTGGGCTTCCCGTGTTCTTTTAAGTGATTTCCAACTGGTCTAATTGTGAGTTGAGGTTTTCCTTAATCTTTGCTTTTAGCTTTTCCATATTGTCCCAATAGCTAATCACATACTTAAATCCCCTGTTTGGAGAACCTTCCACCGCCTGAATGTATTCCAGTTCCTGCAGGGTTTGGACATATTTGAAAGCGGATGTCTTGCTGATATTGAGTTCCTGCCTGATTTCACGGGTCATAAATCGGTGCGTTGTTCCTCCCGTCTGGCTTCTGACAAATCCTTTTAGCCTCTCGAAAAACCCTCTGGTGCTTTTGTCGAGTTCATCCACTTTGATGATAATCGAACCAAAAAATATCTCCACAGCTTTTCTCACATCGTCTTTGGTTGCTACAAGCCTGCCTTTATCATCCCTTTTGCGTTGGTACTGGTGCAGGATGGTGATTTGGGACACAAAATTCTGAAACTGGCTGTTTAGCCTTCTTAGCATTTTAGCCTCCACAGGTAACATGAGTTTGTCTGCATAGGGATTGACCACTTCGTAGGATTTCAGCACCCGCATAGCATTTCTAAGGAGCTGTTTTGCCTGCTGTTCGCTCTCCGAATTGCTCAGCCCTGCTATTTTCAGGTTTTGCGCCTTGATAATCCTAAGGGTCTGTTCTTGACTTTCGTCCACTCCTAGCACAACCGAACGGCTCATGTTATCATAATAAACCTCTGCTTTGGTCGTGGCGGTGAGGCTTGCAAAATGGGCTTCGACCTTTTTCATCTTTCCTTTGGTGTTGCCTAGCATGTCCTTAACCACCGTTGAACTGGTCAAAAACTTAGCCGACTGCATCTCACGAAAGGCAAACTGCGCTTCTTCGTCCAGTCCGTCAAAATCTTGAATGATAATGAGCTTGTTCATCAGTTCCTTTTCCCTGTAATGGTAGAGCGACTTGCTGGTAATTCTAGTCAGGTTCATTACGTCCTCCTGTGGCATGCAGTCCGCTATTGCGTTGATGAGGTGGCTCTTTCCTTCTCCAGAACTTCCCTGTACCAGTCCGTGCATCAGATACGGCATTTTGTAGCTCGATGCCAATATGAATGACAGCATCCTGTTTTCTTCTTCGCCTATGATTCCGCTTTGTCCCAGCAGTTTATCGATACTTTCAAAAAGACGGGGTTTAGAGAGGAATTCCACTGCTTTTTCATTGGCTTGGGGTGTCAACTCTTTTTTTGAAAATTGGTCTGATATGGGGTTCATTTCAGCGTTGAAGAGTGATTCCCTGTATTCTTCCAGAAGGTCTGTGAACTGCATAAGGTCGGCTTCCAACAGATTCCCGTCAAATCCCTGTTTCTCGCTCAGTTCCCTGCACTGGTTCTGCACATTGGTAAAATCGAACAGGTCAATTTTCAGTCGGTGTTTCTTTTGGCTTTCCTGCTCTACGATTTGAAGCGATACCCTAAGGTTTCCCAAATCCATCGGCAGACTGCCAATCACATAAAAAGTCCCTGTTTTTCCCTTGAAACTGATTTTGTAATCGCCCAGAATCTCAAGCGTTGGGATTGTTTTTTCTCCTTGTGGGTTCTGCAAAAGTTTTATTATTCCGTCAGCACCGTAATTCATCCACATGTCATTCATGTTGTGACCCTCTGGGAGTTGAATCAGGTTTACTGGTAATTCTGGTCTTATGTTTTGTATTTGTGCTGTTATGTTTTGCATGGTCTTAACGTTTAATGATTCTAATTTCCTCCAGTTCGTGCAGGGTTTTGATGGCTTCTAGGTGCTGGGGTAGTAACTCCCCGTTGTGCAGGCTTATGACCGATTCCCTGTTCTCCAGTGTCTTGGACTGCATGAGACTTGCACAGTCTATGACTGTGGGAGCGATATACAACCTTTTGGTGAGCCGATTCGGATACGCTGGATAAATGCCTTCACCGTTGAGGTATTCTTCTTTAGGGGTGTCCAAATCAAACCGCAGGGCGAAGTAATTCACAATCTCGTTTTCTTTGTTTACCAAAGGAAAAATCAGTCCGTACCTCCCGAATACCGTGTAAGCGGTCAGGTCTTCTTTTCTCACGCCTGCATCGCTCTTTTTAAGCACTCCCAATGCCGCAAATATGTCTTTGAATCCTTGGTCTGTGTTGTGGTGGAATTGTCCCGAATTGAAGCCTATTCTTAGCTCTGCGTAATCCAGTCCAATGTTTTTTAAGTATTCTTTGGGCTTTACTGCCTTGGCACTTCTGATGCCAGTTTCAAAGGACTGGAACAGCGATTCTAAATTTTCCATAAGCTCAATTTTAAGGGTTTGACACGAAATTTTTTGGCACAAGAAGACACCCTCGGATATTGCTCCGAATTTGTAATCTGAAATATAAATTTGATTTTTGAGCTTGTTGTTCAGCTTTACAACCCGCTCTTTTTCCATCCCTTAGCTGTCAGAATGACGAAAAGATTCTTGCAATAATCTTTTCCTTTATTTTTGTTTTACAAAGGTAAGTGATATTTTAGAGATTATTTCTTACATAAATAAATCTACTTATGTACGATGACATAGATAAAATAACTTATGTCTTTTCAAAAATTAAAACATTGATTTTAAAACAATTGACTTTTTATGATTTTTTTAATTTGTTAAAATGAATTAAAATATTTAACATATTTTAAGAAATAATTAACATCATTGTTTGTTTTAATTTTCAATTTAATTGCGTATAACAAAACTTAATTTATTTATGTAGAATAAAAATAATTTATTTCTTACATTTAAACACTCAAATACAAGTTGCTAATTTCCTGTTCTCTGATTCCAAGATAGATTTTAGTGGTTGAAACGTTGGAATGGTTAAATAGTTGAGATAACAACAATAAAGCTTGGTCTGAGTACTTGTTCACCTCCCACACACGTCTGCCTAATGTCTTCCTCATAAAGTGGCTGGAGTACTGACCTCTTACCTTATATTTGGTAAAAATATCTTTGAGTTTACTGTTTACGTATTGAATTGAAAAAGGCTTGTCGCCAAAACGGTTGACGAACATTAAGTCATTTTCATTGGCTTGTAGCTGGATAAACAAACGCTTTAGGATGGTCTGCAACTCTGGGTTGATGGTTACTCTTCTGATTTTTTTGGTCTTCTTTTCAGTAATGGTAAAATAATCCTGATTCAATACCTGATTCCAACGAAGCTGGAGCAAATCTGAAATCCTAAGACCGATATAAGAACCCGTTGCAATGAGTAGCGCAAATTTTGGGTCATTGTCCCGCTCCAGTTTCAAAACGATGGTCTGCATCTTGTCCCACTCTAAAAAATCGCTCGTTGTCTTTTGTCCTTTTAGTGCCATAATTCCTGTTTTTTGTTTCACTTTTATACCTTAATTTATAGTAATGAAAGCGGTCGATTTGCCAATCTTTGCGAACCCTTGATTTTACTAGGGTTTACGCTGTAACCTTCACTACTTCTTGAAAGTGAAACAAATCTCCAGGTATAATTTGGAATAAACAAGAAAAATCCTGGATTTCCTGGGCTTGCGGGATTTTTGGAGAATTTGGAACATAAAAAAACGAGGTGTTTAGCCTCGTTCTTTGGATTGCAATAATTTTTGAAACTCTGAAAATTCGTGGTCGGTCAAATCTTCCATTTTAAAACTGATAGGATATTTTAGCGGTTCGGATAGCAGTATCCGTTTCAGCTGGGAAAGTTTGAGCTTAATTCTCATCAGCTGTGGTGTTGGTGCTGTTATTGATAAGGTCCCAGTCTTCCCCATTTAGACCGTCCTTTGACATGTAGAACAATCCAGCTTTATACTTGTCGTATTTGCTCACATCAACTCTATCGTAGTTGAAGTAATCCTGAATATCGGTTACAATTTGTTCATGTAACCTTTTATCTTCGATGTATATAACGAAATGGTTGTGATAACCTTTTCTATTGGTAAATGGTTCTGTAGTAAAAAATAGTCGTAATTCTGTTGAATCCTGATACTTTTCGTTAAGATAATCGTACACACCGTGCATTTGCCTAAAACAGCTGTTCTTGTTACGGTCTGCTTTGTAAGCTAGGGTGAAGAAGAAACTCCATTCCATGTGCCAGAAGGTATGCTGTAAACTGGTCTTATCTGCTAAACAATCAATAAGGTTTCTCATGGATTGGTTTTCCTGTCTTAGGATTTTGTTCTCGTCAAACATGATTTCGGAGTCAAAATATCTGGCATGGTCAATTGGAAATAATCGTTTTCCATTTGGCTTATCAGTTTCTGAGAATAAGTCTTCGTTCTTTTTGTAGAATCGGTAAATAGTGCTTTTGCTCGTTTTTGTTCTTATTATAAATTTCTTTAAATCTTCACATTTCATTTTATTAGTTGGTTAGTATCTCGTTATTGTCAGATACAGGAACTCCATACAAGGGGGTTAGTCAAGCATCTATGTTTATAAATACTATCAAACTTTGAAAAGTGAAGCTTTTTGACACTTTTTTTTCGAAAATATTTTTTTTACTGGGAAAATAAGTGTTCCAGAATGAGACACTGGTCGGTGGGATTTCAAAAATTGGGAGAAATTTCATTTATCACACAGTTGGTGCGGATTGAATATGTGTACATTTCGCATGGTCGGGGAGGTAATCTGAGGAACTAAATCAGGGAATTTAGGATTGAAATAGCCAATACAGGGAGGGAGGATGCTCTGAGTACTATTTTTCAAATCTATTGAGATTACCTAGCAGTTGCAGGCTAACATGAATTCTATTTTAACAGTTTGGTACACTTAAAATTGCTATAAAAGCAAAAGCCACTCCGTTAGGAATGGCTTTCAATTATCGTTTTGATTCCAAATTTCAGAAATAACTAATTGTTTTTATCTATGATAAACTTAAAGATACTGTAAAAAACGTGCCAACTATTTTCTTCTAAAAATAATTTAAAATTATTAGAATTTGTAAATAATGTCAATTCTCTGTTGGAAATCTTTTCATTTGGATTCATTTTAATATTGTTAATATCAACTTTTTTTAAATCGGATAAATTATGCCAATTAGCATTTTGGATAATAATTCGTTCACTTGTGAGGAGCCAACTGTAAACCTCAGATTCTTTATAGGTTATAATACCTATTTCATCAACTCTTAAATCAGTTGAAAATATTTGTTTTTCAGAAGGGGAAAGTTTTTCCCATAAAAAAGTTTTTCTAAAATCTATTCCACTTCTTTCAAACTTACCTTTGATAGCAGATATACTAAACATAACTTATAATTTTTTTGATATTGTAATTGAAGTTTCCGTAATTTTTTCAATTACGTAGCCCAATCGCCTAGCTGCCTCAGTATTAATTAATTTTTTATTAACGATATCAATACCTTTTATTACTATTTCTTTTGCACCAGCGGATTTTGCTTCAGCCTCGAAAGCTTTAACCAATTTCACAATACTAGTTCCCTCTTCTAAACTTGCTAAACTTTGTACTGTTTTTGTAAAAACACCTCCTGATAAAAAAGTTTTTGCCCTAACATAGAATCCTCCAATTTGAGTTACCTTAAATGCTCCTCCACCCCCAATATATTCTAATGCACCAGCACCACCAAGTGGCATTCTCATCATTATTGTGCCATCATCATTTAATAAATAACTAATTCCTGTTTCTGGGTCTGTCCATTGTCCTTCTCCTTTCAATCTAGACCACAATTTACTGAAATAAGAGTCATTACTCCTATCTGTTCCAACTTTTCCTTGTGGAGTTAAATAACCTGTTGGTGCTGTCAATCCTTTCTTTTTTGGAGGGTCTTCTTGATTTTCTCCATCACTTGTAGTTTCTCCAGTACTACTACTAGTAAATGTACCATTGTTATTATTTGTCCAAGTAGTACCACTAGCAGAATTCATTATTTTATCCATAAATGACTGCGAAAGCATTCCATCAGGGTCTGTAAAATATACAGGGTTATCCATTGCATAATTATACGGTGACCATCTACGGCCTTCTTCAGCCAGCGGGTCAATGTTCATCCAACGACCAAGTGCAGGGTCATAATTCCTCGCTCCGTAATCGTACATGTTAAGCCCCAGCTCGTCTTGCAATTCCTTGCCATTGTATTTATACTTTAACGCATCGTTCGTAGAAGGAGCTCCTGTATTGTATCCTTTATGTTTCAACCCAAAAGGATAATAATTATTTTCTTCTTGAATGACTAAGCTTTTGTCATAACTCAAACGAACATTACCCAAATGATCTTTGTACTGATAAATATATTTAAAAGAACTTGCTGTAACAGCTTCTACATACCCTTCTGCTGTTGGGAAAAATTTTAGTCCCACTGGGTTTGAGCCAGCTTTTACATATTGATAACCTCCCAAATAATCTGTTGTGGTAATGTTTGAGCCTTGGGTAACCTCTTTCTGAACCTTTTGTCCTGCTGCATTGTAAATATAGGCAATATTCCCACTTGTAGCAAATGTGATTTTTGTAGGTAGGTTTAAATGGTTGTAGCTTATATCGGTAATTCCTTTATTAGTATCCGTTTTCATATTACCATTAACATCATAAGTATAATCTACCGTTGTGTCATCACTTGAACCTATAAGATCATCTTTAAAACCATAAGTATCATTAGCACTATCTGAAACTATCTGTAATCTATTACCTGTGTCATACGTATATTTTAGATTATCCATTACACCAAAATGAGATGCATTATTGATATCAGGAATAGTTGAGCCTCCAACTATTTCACCTAATCTTGTTAAATTTGTGATATTACCATTTTTATCATAATAGATAGTTTCATTTAGTTTGCCTGAATTATCTGTAGCACTCTTTAATCGGTTCAATGCATCATAAACATATATATAATTTCTTAAAGAGGTATCGGTATTGGCTGTTTTCCAAAACGTTTGACTAATGTTTCCGTTATATAACTTTTTAGAAACATCGGTAATATCATTGTAATTGATTTTAAATGCAAACAAATCATTTCCTAGAGAATTTATATCGTTAATACCCTTCAACCAACCACGGATGTTATAGGTATAATCTACTATTTGGGTCGGGGCTGCTGTAGTATTCCCAAC
>NZ_JBDLZX010000022.1:0-8833 GCF_040045115.1 Flavobacterium adhaerens
TTTTTTGTCTTTTCCGCTTTCAAAAACCTTATTAAATTCATCTGTTGTTCGTCCACGGAGCAATCTCTCCTAACGGTTTGGGTATTGCCGAAGGCGGGGATTTTTTTGCACAGAACTTCAATAGAAATACCGCAGTTCAAATATTACAGAAAAGTTGATTAGAATTCCTTCAGCCCCGCTTTTGGCAATACCTTGTTAGTGGCAGTGCATTTGATTTAAAGCGTTATAGGCATTATATCCCATTCGCTATTTAACAAACGGTGGATATAACAACGGTCGGCTTGTTTTATCAATTCTTCTTTCTGCTCTTCGGAAAGATTACCTTCAATAATCATTTTAATTTGAATAGTGGTTTTTAGCCCTCCTTCCCCTCTTGCTACTTCTTGCACTAGTTCGGCTGTTACATTCTCTATCTCCCAGTTGTTTTTGCGAGCAATAAAACGGACAGTTCCGACTTTGCACATTGCCAAACCGCTTAAAACAAGTTCTGAGGGTGCTAAACCTAAATCTGTTCCTTTACTTGTGATAGGTTCGTCACCAATAATGGTGTGCTTACCATTAGTGATAATACTTTGGAAGCCTTCTTCAATGTTTTTAATTTTAATTACTGTTGCCATTTTTATATAAATTTAGATCCTAAAAGTTTAATTTTATCAAATATAATAGGAGGATAATATGAATGTGCATCTGCACAAATAGTGCATTTTCCAGTTTTAATATTAATATCGTCATCAAGGTCTTGATAAGGAAAAATATTGAATAATAATTCGTGTTGCAAAAGAGTTCTATAAAATAAAATATGTTGTGATTTTGAAGAAATAGTATCAATGCGATTGAATAATTCTTCTGCACTTTTCAAAATACTTAATAATTCTCTTACTCCATCATACATAAGTACATCATCTGTATTATGAATATCTACTTTCATTTGTTCCAAATCATTTAAGAAACATTTTATGGCTCTTTTTCCATACAACAGTTGTTTTCCATTTGCATCAGAAAACTCATAACTGAAATTTTTTATTGTTTCTTGAAAGAAAGAATAAAAAGTCCGTATTTGTTCTGTATTGTGTTGTAGTTCTTCCTTTATATTGTCTTTTTCTATTTGATTTTGCACTATGCCATTTGCTGAAAGTTGAGCTTTTAACGCTAAATATAGAAGTATAGAGCCAATGAGTTGAGAAATAGGATTTGTTATACCGCCAATCGCATCGCCAACAACGCCAAAATTACCAATGCCTGTTTTATTGAGCAATGGAAGTAGTAATGGAAATAAAAATGTTAATAAAATACCAAAAAGCAAGAGCCATTTTGCATTTTTATCAAGACTATTTTTCATTCTTTATTTTTTAAATTGCTTCATTAAAAATTTATGTCTTCGTCCATTATTTCTTTAGTTTATCCTGATAAAGCGATTTTAATTTTGCTAATTTGGGATTTATCACTGCGGTACAATATCCAGCTTCGCTATTGCGATTGTAATAATCTTGGTGATTTGCTTCTGCTTTGTAAAAATGCTCAAACATTTTCACTTCTGTTACAATCATATCATCGTAGGCAGGTTGAACTTCTTCAATGACTTTTAAAGCGAGCATTTTTTCTTCTTCTGTTCTATAAAAGATAATGCTACGATACTGTGTTCCTCTATCAGCACCTTGTTTATTTATGGTTGTTGGGTTGTGAGTAGTTAAATGAATTTTTATCAAGTCTTCAAAGCTGATTTCAGAAGGTAAGTAGGTAATTTCAATTACTTCTGCGTGACCGGTAGTTCCAGAACACACTTCTCTATAAGTAGGATTGATAATTTCGCCACCACTATAGCCGCTTTCTACTTTTACAACTCCTTTTAGTTGTTGAAACATCGCTTCTGTACACCAAAAGCAACCACCACCAAATGTAATTTTTTTCTCATCAGATTTTACTTTCTTTAGAGCGACAGCATTTATGCAAAATCGCAATCCGCTTGGCATAGGCCCATCTTGAAAAACGTGTCCCAAATGAGCATCGCAAGTGCTACAAGTTGTTTCTATTCGATACATACCAAATGTAACATCTTTGATATAATTAATTACATTCTCTTTAATGGGCTGTGTAAAACTAGGCCACCCTGTTCCACTTTGAAATTTTTCTTCGCTGTCAAAAAGTACAGTGTTACAACATATACAAGCATATTTGCCAGGTTCAAACAAATTACACATTTCGGAGCTGTGAGCTCTCTCTGTTCCTTTTTTACGAGTTACATAAAATTGTTCTTCGGTAAGAAGTGATTTCCATTCTTCTACCGATTTTTCAATTCTTTGATCTGGTTTAAGGTTGCCATTATTGGCTAATCTTATTACGTCTATCCATTTTTGCATAAAAAAATTATTTAATTGTTTGTAAAAATTCAATTGCTTTTTCGGTATTCAAATGAAAATCATTGAACACTACTTTTCCTTCTTGGTTTATAAAAATGAACCAAGGGGTTCCTCCTGTTCTGTAATGATACATTACACTTGAAATATTATGTGTACTTTCATTTCCCTCATCTTGTCCAAAAGGAATTTCTAATTTATACTGCTTTTGTGTTTCTTTTAATTTTTCAAAAGTGTTTTGACTTTTGCCTTCAAACACCGTTTGAATAGCGAAGAACTTGATTGCTTCATTGTTTTCTAATGCAGAGACCATTTGTTGTAGGGAAGGTAAGCCAATTTTATGGCAACCAGGGCACCAACTTTGGAAGCAATACAATACAATGAACTTTCCTCTGTAATTAGAAAGCTGTATAGATTCAGTATCTATTCCGTAGGCATCAATCCACCTAAATTTTTCAAGTTCTGGGGCATCAAATCCCTCTATACCATATTTTTTATTATTCATTTACCATTTTTATTTATAAGTAATTTAAACACAGATTTCGCAAATCTAACATATTCATTCGTTTTTAAGTCAAACCCTATCCATTTGTAGTGGTTTCCGTATGGACACAATGGGGCATTGATTTCTCTTCCATCTCGTAATTCGTATCTATTTGGATCTATATCATATTCTACTTTTCTTATCCTTTTCAATTCAGGTTTCATTGTTCCTTGTTTTGGCTTGGCATTGCCACTAACTCGTTTATATGTGTATAAAATCAACCTGATTTGTTCTAGTTTGGGATGTTATACGCATGTTTTGGTTTGTTTTAGTGCGTTTAATTTTTTTTGTTTAGCGCATTACAAAAATAAAATTATTTCTTACATGTCAAAGGGGTTGATGATTTTTTGCAAAGAATTATTGGAGACATGGGTATATATCATGGTGGTTTTGGGACTACTGTGTCCTAATAAGTCTTGAATGTAACGCAAATCGGTTCCTGATTCTAGTAAATGGGTGGCAAAACTATGTCGTAAGGTGTGTAAACTTATGCGTTTTGTTATTCCTGCTCTGCGGGCTGCTATTTGCAACACGGCTTGTGCACTTCGGCTGCTGTATTGTTGTTCGAATTGGCCTTCGAACAAATACAATTGTGGCTTGTAAATGGTGAAATATTCTCGTAACAATAAAAGAATTTTATTGGATAATAAAGTGTAACGGTCTTTTTTTCCTTTGGCATTTTTGATATGAATGAGCATGCGTTGACTGTCGATATCTGTAAGTTTCATGTTTATTGCTTCGCTAATTCGGAGTCCTGCTGAATAGATCAAGGCTAATAGTGTTTTGTGTTTTAGATTGGTTGTTGTGTCTATTATTCGCATTACTTCGTCTTTACTCAGGATGTTGGGTAAGGTTTTGGCATTTTTGGGACGAAATATTTCTTCGATGATCATTTTTCGGGTTTCAATAATTTGGAAGAAGAGTTTAATAGCGTTGATAACTTGGTTTTGATAGGAAGCGGATAAGTTGTTTTGGATGATATAATCGTTGTTATAAATAATCACATCTTGATTAGTAATTTCGGATAGTGGTTTTTCTCTATAGAATACCAAAAAGGATTTTATGGCTTCGCTGTAGGTAGTAATGGTGTTTTCGCTATATCGTCTGACACGTAGCCATTGTTTGAATTTTTCGATGTTTTCAATGCCTTCTTGAGACGGGATGGTATGCGATAATGGTTTTATTTTGAACCGAATGCGGTTTTCTTCGGTGTCGGGTATGTGCCACATTTGTAGGGATTGGCTCCATCTTGCTCCTTCTATTTTTTTGATTCGAGTTATTAAGTCTGTATTTTTTTCAAAATAAACAGCAATTCTACTTTGTTCTCTGTGCTTGGTTACTTTGGCTGACCAGATCATTTCTTTTCTATTTATGGTTAGAGTAAATATACGATTTTTCTTCTTTTTAAAAGATTGTTTGGATAAAGAAATTGGCTTTATATAACTATAGAGGTTAAGACTGCGTGAGGGATAGGAGTAAGCTACCAAAGTAGCACGGATAGCCCGACCCTGTTGTGCAAAGGGAGCGTATGTACGTTGCAATGATTGGCTCCCTTTGTGCAACTGGGGCACGCCCAATAAAAAAACCGCTAAGTTGTTGAACAAAGCGGTTTTGATTTTTACAGGTTAAGTGATAAATCTAAAAAACTAAAAATTAAAACTAAAAAGTACACTTTTGCCTGTAAAGTGGTTGGGGTTAGTTATATTTTAATAATAGGTAAAGCGTCTTACTTTGGCTATGTATTTCGAAAGTCGTATTACTTGATGGCTGTATCCGTATTCGTTGTCGTACCAGATATAGAGTACTATGCTTTTTCCGTCTTTGGAAACAATTGTAGCATTGCTATCATAGATGGATGGGGCAGAGGTTCCAACGATATCCGAGGATACTAATTCGTTGTTGATAGAATATTTGATTTGTTCTACGAGTTCGCCTTCGAGTGCGTATTTTTTTATAATCGAATGAATTTCTTCTGTAGATGTGGGTGTGTTTACTTCTAGATTTAGCACGACCAAAGATCCGTTTGGTACGGGAACTCTAATGGCATTTGAGGTTAGTTTTCCTTCTAACGATGGCAAGGCTTTTGCTACTGCCGATCCTGCACCAGTTTCGGTAATGACCATATTGAGGGCAGCGGCTCTTCCTCGGCGGTATTTATTATGCATGTTATCGACCAAGTTTTGATCGTTGGTGTAGGCATGTATGGTTTCTAGATGGCCTTTTACAATTCCTAAGCTATCTTCTATTGCCTTCAAAATTGGGGTTATTGCATTGGTAGTACAGGATGCTGCCGAGAAAATATCTATTTCGTCAGGGTTGTATTCGTTATGATTTACGCCATGTACGATGTTTGGAACACCTTTTCCAGGTGCTGTTAGTAATACTTTGTGAATTCCTTTTGAAACTAAATGGCGACTTAACGCTTCTTTGGTTGTAAATGCTCCTGTGTTGTCAATAAGTAAGGCTTTGTTTATTCCGTAAGTGGTATAGTCTATTTCTTCGGGTGTTTTGGCAGAAATGATATGAACGGTAGTGCCATTGATGATGAGTGCGTTATTGGTTACATCAGCAATTACCGATCCTTGAAAATCACCGTGAATGGAATCGTATCGCAATAATGATGCTCTTTTTTCTAAGTTTATTGCATCGTTTTTATCTCTGGTTACAATGGCTCTCAATCGCATTTGTTCGCCTTTTCCAGTCTTTGACATTAGTTCTCTGGCTAATAAACGACCTATGCGACCAAACCCGAAGAGGATTACATCTTTTGGTTTTATTTCTTTGGTTGATTTGGCTTTTCGCAATTTGTGTAATACAAAATGCCTGATGTCTTCATATTTCTCATCTTCTAATCGGTATTCGTAAGTGAGTTTTCCGATATCTAATTTTGCTGGTGGTAAATCTAAAGTTAGAATTACGCTGGCAATTTCGACTGAATCAGAAACTGAAATGGGTTTTCCTATAAATTTTGCTGCATATTCATGCAAGTTGATTATTTCGCTTACATTTCTATCAATTAATGGGTTGCGAAATAAAACCAACTCTATTGATTTTTCATACCATAAATCGCTAATAATTTTAATTAATTCTACTCCTGTTCGTCTTTTTTCGGCTTGAAGTGAAACTTCCTTTTCGTACAGATCGATTTTAATCATGGTAAAAGTGTGTGGTTTGGTTAGTTTTTTAATAACAAATTGATTAATATTTGTTGTAAATTTTTCAATTTCGGTGCAAATGTAAAAATTTCAATCGATTTCGTAACTTTTTTTTCTTTTTTTTGAATAAAAAAAATCGGCCCATATTTTATGAGCCGATTTAGAATTTAGGGTTGTAATTTTTTAAATAATGATTCGGATGACTTCACCGTTTTTATTGATCATTTCGATACGGGTACTCTGTTTTTCGTCTTTATTATTCAATATTTTAGAAACAGTCTCGACATCGGTTGCTTTTACATTGTCAATGCTAATTATAATGTTTCCTTTTAATTCTTCGCTGTATTGAGCCAAGTTTTCGTTGGTAATATCTTTAATTTTTACACCGTAATTTAGTTTGAATCTTTTTTTGTCATCAGCATTAATGTTTTCAAGTTCGATTCCTTTAAACTCAGTACTAAAAGACTCATTTTTACTCAAGACAACTGGGACAACCATTTTTTGGTTGTTTCTAATGATAGTAACATCAACTTTGTCATTAGGACGTTTGGTGTTTACGTATCCAGACAAATCAGCAAATGTGGCAATATCTTGATTGTCTAATTTGATGATAATGTCGCCTTTTTGTAATTTGGCTTTTTCGGCACCGGAGTTTTTGGCTACTCTATTGATGTAAAAACCTTGAGTTTGGGTTACTCCAAGTTCTTTTGAAGCAGTTCCGTTCAGTTCACCACCTTCTACACCAAGAATACCTCTTTGTACATTTCCAAATTCCATAATGTCTTCGATAATTTTTCGAGCATTATTAGAAGGAACTGCAAAGGAATATCCGACATACGAACCCGTCATAGACGAGATCATAGTGTTGATTCCGATAAGTTCGCCTCTAGTATTTACTAATGCACCACCGCTGTTTCCTGGATTTACAGCTGCATCGGTTTGAATAAAAGACTGGATTCCTCTAGTATCAAGATTTCTGGCTTTGGCCGATACGATTCCAGCGGTTACGGTAGAGGTTAAGTTATACGGATTTCCAACTGCTAGAACCCATTCGCCAACTTTTACCGAATCGGAATTAGCAAAAGTAGAATAGGGTAGTTTTTCATCGGCATCAATTTTAAGTAAGGCAATATCCATTTTAGAATCGGTTCCTATGAGTTTAGCTTTGTAAGTTTTTTTGTTATTCAAAGTGATTTCGATATCGTTCGCATCCTTTACAACATGATTGTTGGTCACGATATAACCATCTTCAGAGATAATAACCCCAGAACCTGTACCAACTTGTTCTTGTTGCTGACCTCCGCCATATCCATAAAAATATTCCATAATAGGATTAGAAACGGTTCTAACCGATACGTTTTTTACGTGAACTACTGTATGGATTGTTTTGTCTGCAGCAACTGTGAAATCGGTATTTTCGGTTGATAAGTTGACTGCTCTGTTAAAAGTTTCTGGAGCAAGAGTTGTAATACCTTGTTTATGGGAAGAAAAATAGCCATTGTTGTCAAATAATACTTTATACGCACCAAGAGTTGTTGCGCCACTCAACAAGGATACCACGAATAATTTTGAAATTTGTTTCATAGTTTGATAGATTTGTTTTTAAGTGTTTTTTATTTACCATTACTGTTAAGCTCCTTATAAAATTGATAGCTTATTAGTAAAATCATTACGAAATTAGAGTAAAAAAAAATTCGCACAATATGGTTTAACGCTCTTTAACAATGATTAACAATTCATTAATAGTTTGTACTTTTGTTGTGCTAAAAAAGGCTGAAAAACAACATAAATTTTAAAATAGAAATGACAGAGAATTTTTTCGTAAAAACACATGGATTAGGGAATGAGTATTTAGTATTTGATGAAGATAATATCACTTTCAATTTATCTGAAAGAGCAATAAAAAGAATTTGCAACGTAAATTTTGGAATTGGTTCAGACGGAATATTACTGTTGGTAAAATCGGATAAAGCTGATATAGGACTTAGAATATTTAATCCAGATGGTTCCGAAGCTGAAAAAAGTGGAAATGGCTTAAGAATATTTTGCAAATATGTTTTTGATTACGGAATTATTAAAAGAAATGAATTCACAGTAGAAACAAAAGGCGGAATTGTAAAGGCAAATATTGAGGAAGTGAGAAACAACAAAGCTACCTTGATTACTGTTGATATGGGAAAAGCAATTTTTAAATCATCTGATATTCCAACAAAAATAGAAAAAGACATCGTAGAAAATGAACTGATACAAATTGAGGATAAAGAATACCGTATAAATTGTGTTTCAGTTGGCAATCCTCATTGTGTGATTATCAAAGAGAATTTAGATGTTGAGGAAATAAAAAAATACGGAAAATATATTGAGAACTATAAAATGTTTCCCAATAGAATTAATGTACAGTTTGCAAAAGTTGTAAATCGAAATGAAGTTGAGGTGTTAATTTGGGAACGAGGGGCAGGATTTACTTTAGCTTCAGGAAGTTCTTCGTGTGCAGTGGCAAGTGTATTAAGAAGAAAGGGTTTGATTGATAGTGAAGTAACTATTAAAATGCTTGGAGGGAAATTAAAAATACAAATCAATGATGAAATGGAAATAAGAATGACTGGTGAAATAAGACAGATTTGTGAAGGAATTTTAAGCGAAGAATTAATAGAGGACTTAGAAAAATAAAACCTTTTTTTGGAATTACCCAATAAGAATTATGAATTATGAATTACGAATTATGAATTACGAATTATGAATTACGAATTATGAATTACGAATTATGAATTACGAATTAT
>NZ_JBDLZX010000023.1:0-4008 GCF_040045115.1 Flavobacterium adhaerens
TAATTCGTTAAATAAAAGGTGTCTGCCTGTTTTATTTTATCGATTTCTTCCGGCGAAAAGCAATAAACCAAATTAGTAACTACTTCTGAAGCTTGACTATTGGTTATAAATTGAAAAACATCTTTGTTGTAGTCGGCATTCAATTCATTTACGAATTGCACAACGTCTAACAGTTTAATGGTGGCCAACTCAGGTTTCTTGGGCAAACTATCCACATAAGCCACTTCCTGTTGGTTCTGATTGTACTTTGCTTTGGCAGAATAAATTTTATACATTTTTCTGTTAAAAGGAACAATCTCAATAGCCACCCGAATACTGTTTTCTAATTTAGGCAACGTTTTCACGTCAAACTCATTGTTTGCTTTATAGCCTACCTTCGATTGACCAATACTTCCTAATTCTGGAGCCGTATCGGATACTTTATAAGCATTATTCTTGATTTTTGTGGATTGACAAGCCGATAAAATGACTAACAGAAAAACGATAAAAAAACTATTTTTCATTAATATAAATTTGTAATAAAAGTAATTTTACTTGATTTGGGCAATACAGATATGCACTGTAAAAATAAACATTTTGTCAAATAAATAGTATAAATTACAAATTGATTTGCCGAAAACGTAAAATAATATTATACAACGACTATTGCCCAAAAATTTAATCCTGAAATTTCATTATGAAGTATCCTTCGCTCCGCATTTCTTGGGACACCAATGTCAAACACTACATCAGAAATGGTTTATATGACAATTTACCAGAAGAATTAAAAATCAAAATTTCAAAAACAAACAAGCATCGCTGGAAACGGGAAACTGATGATAAATATATTGGTTGTGAAGTATCTAATTTTATAAAAGAAGAACTGGAGCTCCTAAAACGAACAGGTGAATCTAGGTATGCCAAAAAAGTGATGGAAGCTTATTTCATACTTTCGGATACTTACCATAAGATTATCAGTACAATAAAAGGTATTAAATATCAAGTGGCACTTCAAAAAGAAAAGTTAGTAAATACTATCGAAATGATAAAAGATATAGTTCCTGTTGCAAGCGCATTAAAAATCTTCAATATTTCGATAGCTACCTATCATAATTATAAAACACTTGTTCTCAATAAGTGTGATGCCTCTTATTTTTTATGGTGTACTAAACAATATCCAAATCAATTATTAAAGAAAGAGATTTTTCTAATAAAAAAATATTTACAAGACGAGAAATACAAATATTGGTCTAAATCTTCAATTTATTTTTTAGGGCTAAAACGTAAAGATATTTCGGTTTGTTTAACTACTTTTTATAAGTATTCAAAACTTTTAGGGTATGCCAAATTAAGATACATACAGACTAAAATAAAATATACAGGACTCAAAAGCTATAAAACAAACGAAATTTGGTGTGCCGATGTTACTGTTTTGAAAACTAACGATGGAAAAAAACATTACATTCATTTTTTGATGGATCACTATTCAAAGATGATCTTAGGATATAGTATTGAAGACAGCTCCAGCCCGAAAGCAATAAAACAGCTACTGCAAAATGCCTATTTAAAATACAAAAATAATGATCCCATAAAATTTCTTACCGATGGCGGGATAGAAAATGTAAATTCAACCGTCAAAGCCTTTTTGATTACAACGGACGATAATATAAAACATTTAATTGCTCAAAAGGACATTCCATTTTCGAATTCAAAAATTGAAGCTTTTAACAAAATAATCAAACATCAATTTTTATTGCCACGAAATTTAGAAAATAGAAAGCAACTTGTAGGTGCTTTAGCAGAAGACGTTACTACTTACAATACAATTCGCCCACAATTTTCTTTACAAGGAAATACCCCTGCAGAAACTTTTCAAGGCAAAAGTATATCTGTCAGTAACTATAAAACCCATTTTGCAGCGCAAAAATCACTACGAATAACAATAAATCAGCAAAAGAAGTGTAACAATTGTAAGTATTAAAATAGAAAAACTTTTCTCAAATATCTCCAACAAAAATACTTCTCATGAAACAAACTTAGATTTTCGCACAACCTATATTTACTAGTAATTCCTTATATGGAACCTGTTTTTATAAAAGAATAGTGTTAAAAGCAGCTGACCGAATAACTGCCTGTTTTGGTACAACAATCTGATGCACTACGACAATATTAAAACAAAAAGGATGAGCAATAATACTCATCCTTTTACCAAATTTATTTTCAATAATTATTCTTTTTTAATGTGCTAAAAATATAAAATCGTATACCACTAACTCTGAAACATTACCAATAGTTACCAAGCAACACATCTGAAAAAATCTCCGTTTTCCGAACTAGTCAATTAATAAATTTTACCTTTTGCTAAAATAGTTTTCACTTTTACATCATCAGATAAATCCCAATACCACCATTTATTAATATCATTTTTTTCAATTTCAAATCTTCTTTTGTAAGATATTTTGAAAAGATGTAAAAGCAATATAAAGGATTTACTTAGTTCATTTTCGGGTAATTCAGTAAGTTTTTTTAAAGTATGATTTGCAACACCCTTTTTAATTAAAACACAAGGAGTATAAGTTCTTTTTAATTTACTTTGCTCAATAACATTTTCAATATCTTCCTCTTCGGGTTTTGACTGCATGATTAAAAAAAGAATATCAATCAAGAAATCCTTTTTTTTATCAAAACTTAATAAACTAAAATTATTGAACAAATCATCAATTTCAACTAAACCTTGTCCAAATTTATTTACTTCAATTTCATTTGATAGTTCCATATCGATATTTATTTACGAGGTAATACTGTTATGTGTGGTAATTCAGTTCTAA
The DNA here is from genome assembly GCF_040045115.1 of Flavobacterium adhaerens. Lineage (NCBI taxonomy): Bacteria > Pseudomonadati > Bacteroidota > Flavobacteriia > Flavobacteriales > Flavobacteriaceae > Flavobacterium > Flavobacterium adhaerens. Next base: position 2,808 of record NZ_JBDLZX010000023.1, read on the forward strand.
CTGTGCCAGTAAAAATATCTATATTCCTAGCCATATTATCAATCGTAGACTTTGAACCAGGCAAGGAATTTTTAATTTTACTCCAATTTTTACTATTTAGACCTCCTTCAATTACGTAATCCCAATCAGAAAATGCTTTTGCTGTACCACTTGCTCTACTACCCACAACAGTTATCGGTTTCCCTATTCTTGTAGCCGCATTTTCAATTCTCAATAATTCAGAAGCAGTAATAGCTCCTTTAGAATATTTAGCTCCTTTAGCAGCATCACCCAAATAAGGTATTATTCCAATTGCAGCTATAGCTGCATTACCAGTTTGCCCTCTCATTAAATATCCTATAGAGTTAAGCCCGTCAACTATTCCTGTCGGGTCTATGGTTCCTAGACCATCTAAACCTGATTGAAAATCATCAATTCTTTTGGTAGACTGGTCATCTCTCCAATGTTGATAATATTGACCATTCAGATATGCATTTCCTCTAATTCTATCCCCATTTCGTTTGTCTCCTATACCGCTAATAATGGTAACATTTGGTAATGCCTCTCCTTTTCCAGAACCTTCATGATATTCACCTTCCTTATTAACAAATCCATTACTTCCAATTTTATCAAAATTTCCTGCGCCATCGTTGACCCATTTTGACCCATTTGAACTATTTTTCCAAATTGAATCTATGAAAGCTTGAGAAAGTAATCCACTAGGGTCTGACCAATAAACAGGATTATTATAACCAAAAGTAAATGGTGAGGTTGAGTAATTCATTTCAGACAAAGCGTCTATCGAGTTAAATCTACCCAAAGCATTATCATATTGACGAAAGTCCATCGCTGTCATGTTAAGCCCTAGTTCGTCTTGTAACTCTTTCCCATTAAAGCGATACTTATAATTTGAATTAACAACTTGACTATATCCATATCCAATATGTTTCAACCCAAACGGATAATAATTATTTTCTTCCTGAATAACTAATGCTTTATCATAGCTCAAACGTACATTCCCTAAATGATCTTTGTATTGATACACATATTTATAAGTACCAGCATTATACTCTACATACCCTTCTGCTGTTGGGAAAAACTGTAAATCAACTGTACCTGTACTCGTTTCTTTTTTATACTGATACCCTCCCAAATAATCTGTTGTGGTAATGTCTGAACCCTGGGTAACCACTTTCTGAACCTTTTGTCCTGCTGCATTGTA
>NZ_JBDLZX010000024.1:0-3277 GCF_040045115.1 Flavobacterium adhaerens
TGAATATGTTCATAATCCCTGCTTTTTGAGCGCTAATATACTAAAAATATTAGGTGTGTTTGCGGAGAATCAGAAAAAAAATAATTACTTTTTATTTTGGATAAAAAAAAATATATTTTTTTGACGCTTTTAAATGACTGATATTTTTTATAAAAATTATTGCATTTTTATTATTTAATCACTCTAAAAGTTAGATTTATTCTAGGACCAATTATTTTAGTTGTTTTGGGTATTTGATGTTTCCAAAAATGCTGAGTTGTGCCTTTCATTACTAATAGACTACCGTTTTCTAGAATGATATTTTTTTTGATTGAAGAGTTTGAGTTGTGTTTCAATTGAAAATTACGCTCAGCGCCCAAGCTTAATGATGCTATTGTTGGATTTGTACCCAATTCTTTTTCGTTATCAGCATGCCATCCGTTGCTGTCATTTCCATCTCTGTAATAATTGATCAAAACGGTTGTGAAGTTGGTTTTGGTCAAATCTTCTACGAGTGTTCTTATTTCTTGCAAAAGTGATGTCCAATGATGTGGGTGCATTTTTATATTAGAGTAAGAATAGGATTTTTCATCATTACCATATAATGCTGTCAATCTTGGTTGTAGGTGTTTTTTGCCATAAACTGTAATTTCATCTTGTTGCCAAGGGGTATTCTTTTTTAGTTCCTCAAAAATCCAATTGGCTTTTTCTTCTGAGAGAAAATTTTGGAAATAGATGATTTCGGCATTAGGCAAATCTAAAAATATTGGTTTTGATTGAAAAAGGGAACACATATTATAGAAGTAAAGAGAAAAAACGAAATCATTTTATCTCGTTTTTCTCTTTTTTAGTTTTTTTAAAATGAAAAAAATTATGCTTCAGATTGGTCTTGAAGTAAATTTTTGTAGATGAAACCTGCAACAATAGCGCCTAAAATCGGAGCTACCCAAAATAACCAAAGTTGAGATAATGGCTCGCCTCCAACAAATATTGCTTGTGATAATGATCTGGCTGGGTTTACAGATGTATTTGTGATTGGAATACTGATTAAGTGAATCAAAGTTAAACCAAGGCCAATAGCTACTCCTGCAAATTTTCCATTTGCAAATTTATCAGTTGCACCAAGTATAATAAGCAAAAAGAATAATGTTAATACAAATTCAGCAATAAATGCGGATTGCATAGAATAACCATCTGGCGAAAAAGCACCATAACCATTAGAGGCAAAGGCACCTGCTTTTGTATTGTCTATCATAAAACCAGCTTTTCCTGAAGCGATTGTAAATAACGTCCCTGCTGCGGCTACGGCACCGATACATTGTGCTATTATATAGGGTAATAATTCTTTGACTGAAAATCTTCCTCCTGCCCATAATCCAAATGACACTGCTGGATTAAAATGTCCACCTGAGATATGCCCTACAGCGTATGCCATTGTTAAAACAGTTAAACCAAAAGCTAACGCAACCCCAGCGAATCCAATTCCTAGATCTGGTATTCCTGCTGCAAAAAGAGCGCTACCACAACCTCCAAAAACCAACCAAAATGTTCCAAAAAATTCTGCAAAAAGTTTTTTCATAATAAAAAAAATTAAGTTAATAGTTATTAGCTAAAAATTGATTAAAAAGGTTCTTTTTGTAATATGTTTTATTACTTGACTTACGAATTTATAAAATAATTAACACATAATTACTATATGATCTTCATTTTTAGACTTGATAATCAGTAGTGTTGCTTTTTTTTGAAATTTGTATTCATTATTATAATGGCTAATAGGATCAAGAATATTCCTGTCCATTGAATAAATGTTACTTTTTCATGAAGAAGGGTATAAGACATAAAAACAGAAACAGGGAGTTCTAATGCCGAAATGATGCTCCCGAGACCAATTCCTGTGAGAGGGAATCCTGAATTCATCAAAATAGGAGGGATGATGGTGCCAAAAAGTGATAATAAGATCCCCCATTTTAGGAATATTTCATAACGAAATGACGTACTCTGAGTAATAATGGCAAAAACAAAAACGATTATTGCGCCACCTATAAGCATATAGAGGCTTCTTTGGGCTGATGATATTTGTATCGCAACTTTATTAGCAGTAAACATTGTTGTTGTAAAAGAACAAGCTGCCAATATGCCCATTGCAAAACCTCTCCAGTTCATTTGAATTTTGTTTTCAAAGATATTTGTTGCCAAAAATGTACCTATGAGAACTATAATAGCGGCAGTGATTTTTTGAGAAGAAGGTTTTTTTCTTTCTATAATCATTTCTAAGATCAATCCAATCCAAACAGTTTGCATTAATAATACAATCGCTATTGAAACTGGAATGTATTTTACGGATAAGTAGTAAAAAACACTCGTTAAACCTATAGATGTTCCAGCGAGTATTAGTTGAGAAATATTTTTGGGAGTCGCTTTTGTAATTTTGTTTTTGTTTTTTGATTTCTGAAATCTGGTAATTATAAGTAATCCTATTAATCCTAATGCGAATTGAGAGATTGTAATTTCAGCAGTTGTGTAACCTTCCTTGTAGGCGATTTTTACAAAAGTTGCGAGCATTCCAAAACTGGTTGCTCCGAGTCCTACTAAGATAATTCCTTTTAATGTATTGTTTTTAATCATTTTTATGTTTTTTTTTATCTAGACCGAAATAGGTCAAATCACTCAAGTGTAAGCGTAAGGCTTCGACTGAAATGTTAATTTCCCAAAAGCAAAGTGCTAATGAAGTCAATAATGCGAATAAACTAAATCCGAATAGATAAATTCCAGTTAACTGATAGTCTAAAAACAAAACAAGCATCGTCAATACAGATAAGAATAAGCTTAGAACACCTGCCATTTGCATAAAACGAATAATGGTAAGTCTTAAGTTTAGATTTTTTAATTCTAACAAGATCATTTGATTTTCCTTTTCTTTATATGCTTTTTTTAAACCCCGAATAATAGTTGCCAATGTTAAAAAACGATTTGTATAAGCTAACAATATTAACGAAGTAGCTGAAAATAGTAAAGCTGGAGTTTCGATAGAAAGTGTCATTTCTTTATTTTTAAAATGTAAATATCGTTTTTTTGAAGAAGTATAAAAATGAAAGTGCATAGTTTTTAATTTCCTTTATAGCTATTTCCTGCTGTTCACTAGAAGCTCTCGCTACCAGCCTTATTTTTCTAAGGCTCCGCAGGAGCTTCCGTTGGTCGCTCTGCTGGTCCAAGAAAAATGAGGTGGCTGGTTAGCCTCGAGGCTTTTCGTTTCCATCAGGGCTAGAGGGATGAGATGAAAAGAGTGGAACCTTATATA
>NZ_JBDLZX010000025.1:0-2916 GCF_040045115.1 Flavobacterium adhaerens
TCAATTTTCTGCGGAAATAAATGTTTCTTTTCTGATTGTTTTCTTCTGCGTAATTTCGGCTCAACTGTCCTGTAACGTTCTGGCACTACAGCGGGTTTGGGACTAAATTAAGCCCTATTTTCGGATTTGCCAAATCATCCCAAATACAAAACTATTTTTCCATTAAGCCAAATGCCCAAATCCGTTGTAGTGGCTGTTAGTGGCTGGCTTTTTAACTTAAAAGTCATTTATAATTTGGTCGGTTCTAATTATTTTGGTCATAAGAATTTCAATATCATAAGCAGAAAGAGTTTTTTTAAAATTTTGACTAATAAAGTCTAATGTTTTGTGTACGTCTTCTTCTTCTTTTACTATTATATATGAAATATCTTCAGCAATATTAAATTCGAGTTTAACTTTTCCAACTTCTTTATTGAATTTTTCTTTATCTGCAACATATACATCTTGCAAGATTGCTCTTCCATTTCCTTTAAGGTCTGCCTTAGTTGGTACATATCTCCATTCTCGTTCATCATAAAATCTATAATTATTTATCTGACGACTATCAATTATTAAATCACCATCATAGTTTTTAATATGAGAACAAAGTGTTATTAATTCTTGTCTCCAAACTTCGTCAATTTTTGGGGTTTTTGGATTTGTTTCTAATTCCTTTTTGTTATTATGGAATCTCATTATTTGTTGCATTAATGTTTCAGATAATGAAGATTCCTTTTCTAAATACAATACAGGATTCAATCCTTTTTTTACAGCCCAATCCTTCCTTAATCCAACTCCATAATGACCGTATGAGTCAAGGTGTTTTTTTACTTCTGAAAGAGGAATGTCACAAAAGCAAATCATGGGATAAGCATATCTTAGTTTTTTTTGTTTCCAAAAGAAGTCTTCTTTACAATATTTAAGAGAAAACCCATTTTTTAATATTTGCAATAAATTATCTAAATTTTTAGTGTAATGAATTATTGAATTTGTACTTATTGCCATATTTTAAATTGTTCTTTTTGTCTTTTATTTTTGGAGTTGTTGAGTCAAGCTTGCCACTAACGTTCCCGCGCTACAAGTAGTTTGGGACTAACTTAAGCCCATTATTCGGATTTGCAAAATCTTCCAAATACAAAACCATTTTTCAATTAAGCCTAATACCCAAATTACTTGTAGCGTGTGTTGGTGGCTGTTCTTGTATTCACAGAGTTCTTAATTTTGGTTTTTATTTAAAAAATTTAAAATAATTTTGTTGAACTCTTTTGGGTTTTCTTGTGGTGCATAATGAGTTGAATTTGAAAAAAAGTGAAGTTCGCTTTTTTTCAAATTATTAGCAATCAGTTCAGTATGTTCTTTCTTTATGACATCTTTTTCTCCTGCTAAAACCAACACTGGAATTTGTATTGCATTTAAACTTTGAGGTTTGATGTCAGGATATTTTAGACACATTTTACTAACTCTTATATTTGTTTTCAGTGAAGGAATAAATATTTTTGCCAATTGTCCTTTTCTTATATCTCCTTTAAATTTCTGCCAAAATTCAGGTTCAATAGCATCAGTATTGGGATATAAGTTTGCCCCCATTGTTACAAGAGTTTTTACTTTTGCAGGATATTTTAGAGCCATTGTAATTCCTGTATTACCTCCATCACTCCATCCCAAAATATTTACTTTATCTAACATTAAATAGTTTATAAACACATTCATATCGTCCGCCATTTGGTCATATGACATTTCTATATCGTTGCAAGAACTCCTTCCTTGGCAACGACTATCAACAGCAATTACTTTATATTTCGATTGTAAACTGTCTATCTGAAAGCGAAAAGAATTAATAGATTCATTGTTGCCGTGTAAAAGCAACAGCGGTTCTCCTGTACCATAAATTTCATAATAAAAATCGATATTATTTATTTTTATGACCTTGCCAATTTCTAAATTATTGCCATATAAAATGGAATTTGATATGTCTAATCGAAGTGTGTTTTTATTTTGATATAGGATTAATGAGTCTTCAATTTTCTGATAATTATAAATTTCATATTTCCTTTTTGAGTTTGTCAATTCAGTTCCGCCATTAAGTTTATTTCCGTCAATATCTGTTAATGAAATTTCAGCGATATTTATTGTTTTTGGAAAATTTGAAGTAAGAATACCCAAGTCTAAAATTTTAGCGTTTTTAGGAATATAAAACACACCCTTATATTGAATCCAATTATCTTTCAAATTAATTCTAGTAAGTTTTGCTGTATTATAACCTAAATATTTTTTTTTGTCAGAATCAAAAAAGGCACGTATAATATTACCTATAGAATCGTTTTGATTATTTGTAGCAATGAATGTTACAAACAATTTTTTATTTTGATAGGATTGAACATCAAAATCTTCTTTAAAAATCCTCACACTTTTTACATTTTGTCCAAAAATCGAATAATTCCCAAGAGAAATAAAAAGTATAAGAAGGAATGTTTTTTTAGTCATTTGTTTTTTTTTAAAAGTCATTTTCTGTTTCGTGTCTTCTAGAATAGCCACCAACGCTCCGCCGCTTGTAGTGGTTGGGGAGGTTAGGAGCAGAGTATTTTCTGCTGAACGAATATATGAATAAAAACGTTAATTCCACTAAACTCCCCAATCACTACAAACGGCTGTTACCAGTAGTTTTTATAGATTTATACGGTCTGATTCGGGCAGAGATTTGTATGCTTTATCCGCTTCAATCATCTTTCTGATTTCTTCAAAGAACTTATCTAACTTTTTCTCTTTTTCCATTTCCAGCTTATTTATGCAACGACTGCTTGTGCCTGAAGATTTAATTATTCCATTTGCTTTAATTTCTATTGTGAACCAAAAACTTGGAATTTCTCCGCCGGGCTTTAAAGTATCACATTCAAATTCTGTTGGAAAAGACAGGAAATTAATTTCATTATAAATATT